>SKHV01000138.1 GCA_007116765.1 Prolixibacteraceae bacterium
AACCTGCCATAAAATGAATATTTTTCATATTTTTTAGTCAAATCAAAAAGCAATTTTTTTATGCCAGTTTCAAGCAGTCTCTTTTCTTCCTCTAACAAAGAAGTATATGAAATAACATCGGCTGAAATTGTAGAGTAATTCATAAAGAAGATTAATTTATCGGTAAATATACTGATAAGTTTAATTTATCGGTAATAAAACCGATATTTTTTATTGCCCAACTCCAAAATAAAAAATTTATTTCTTATCAAGCAGTTCTTTTAGCTTGAACATCTCGTCGCGGTACTGGGCGGCTTGAATAAAGTCGAGTTCTTTGGCACATTTTTCCATTTCCTTTTTCACCTTGGCAATTGCCTTTTCCAAAGCAGGCCTGTTCATGTATTGTATTACCGGGTCGGCAGCTACATCTACGCCCTCGACACCGCTGTACCCCCTTGCGGCTTCTTCTTTTTTAGCTGCGGCCTTGCGCCTGCTTTCAACACCTATTATTTCGCGACTGGCTTTTATAATTGCAGTCGGGGTTATGCCATGCTCGTCGTTGTATTTCAGTTGCTTTTCGCGCCTGTAATTAGTGCCGTCAATGGTTTTTTGCATCGATTGGGTAATTTTGTCGGCGTACATTATTACCAGCCCGTTCAGGTTACGTGCTGCACGGCCCGCGGTTTGTACCAAAGCCCGTTCCGAACGCAGAAAGCCTTCTTTGTCGGCATCGAGTATTGCCACCAGCGATACTTCGGGCAAATCGAGCCCTTCGCGCAGCAAGTTGATTCCCACCAACACATCAAATTCACCCTGCCGCAAACCTTCGAGAATTTCCACACGTTCCAGGGTAACCACATCGGAGTGTATGTAACGGGTTTTAATGCCCATGCGGGTAAAGTACTTGGTAAGCTCTTCGGCCATGCGCTTGGTGAGGGTTGTGACCAGCACACGCTCGTTTTTTTCGGCACGAATTTGTATCTCGTGTATCAGGTCGTCAATTTGGTTTTCACTGGGACGCACGTCAATTTTTGGGTCGAGCAAGCCCGTGGGACGAATCACTTGTTCCACCACTACCCCTTCCGATTTTTCCAACTCGTAATCGGCCGGGGTGGCACTAACAAACATAACCTGGTTAATAATCCCTTCCCATTCTTCAAACTTTAGCGGACGGTTATCAATTGCAGCCGGAAGCCTGAACCCATACTCTACAAGGTTTTGCTTACGCGAGCGGTCGCCACCGTACATGGCCCGTATTTGCGGTATGGTAACATGGCTCTCGTCAACCACCATCACGTAATCTTTCGGGAAATAATCAATCAGACAAAACGGGCGCGTACCGGGCAAACGGCCATCGAAATACCTCGAATAGTTTTCGATACCGGAACAATATCCCAGTTCCTTCATCATTTCCATATCGTATTCAACCCGTTCGAGCAAGCGCTTAGCTTCAAGGGGTTTTCCTATTTCTTTGAAAAACCCGACCTGCTTCACCAAATCGTCCTGAATGTGCTTTATGGCCGAGTTCATTCGCTCGCGGGTAGTAATGAATATGCTTGCCGGGTAAATGCGCACATTTTCCATTTCGCTTATAAGCGCTCCTGTTTCAGGCACAAAGCTTTGAATTTCTTCAATTTCATCGCCCCAGAAAACGATGCGCACAGCAGTATCGGAATAGGCGGGGAACACATCCACTGTGTCGCCTTTTACCCTGAAATGTCCGCGCTCAAATTCAACTTCGTTGCGCGAGTACAAACCATCGACCAACTGTCGTAAAAATGCATTGCGCACTACCTTTTGTCCCACTTTTATATCGACCAGGTTCTCGTGAAAATCGTCGGGGTTGCCAATACCGTACAAACATGAAACCGATGAAACCACAATAACGTCCCTCCTGCCCGAGAGCAATGCCGAGGTAGTACGAAGGCGCAATTTTTCAATTTCGTCGTTAATCGACAAATCCTTTTCAATATAAGTATCGGTTGTTGGCAGGTATGCCTCCGGTTGGTAGTAATCGTAATACGAAACGAAGTATTCCACCGCATTATCGGGGAAAAACTGCTTCAGCTCACTGTAAAGCTGTGCAGCCAGAGTTTTGTTGTGGCTCAGCACAAGTGTTGGTTTCTGAACTCTTTCGATAACCTTGGCCACGGTAAATGTTTTTCCCGAGCCTGTTACACCCAGCAGGGTTTGGGCAAAATCGCCGCGCTCAATTCCTTGCACGAGCTGCTCAATGGCCTGTGGCTGGTCGCCCGTTGGTTCGTATACCGATGTTACTTTGAAATTCATACTATAGAATATTCACCTCCGGTTCCAGTTCAAGCCCAAACTTTTCAAAAACCGAAGTTTTGATTTTTTCAGCCAGATTAACCAATTCAATTCCTGTTGCACCTCCGTAATTGACCAACACCAGTGCCTGCTCTTTGTGCACGCCCACATTCCCTTCGCGAAAGCCTTTCCATCCGCACTGGTCGATAAGCCACCCGGCAGCCAGTTTTATGCTATTGCCATCGGAGCTTGAATAGTGTGGAACTTGTTCAAAACTTTCAATTATTCGCTCTGCTTCCGTGGTATTTACCACCGGGTTTTTGAAAAAACTGCCAGCGTTGCCCAACTGCTTTGGGTCGGGCAATTTCGACTCGCGTATGCTAATAACAGCCTGACGTATATTGTGCAAATTCACTTCGCCAAGCTTTCCCACTTCTTGTTTTAACGCTCCGTAATCGAGTTTATATTCGGGGAACTTATCGAGTTTAAACACAACCGATGTAATGACCACTTTGTTCTTCAATTCGTTTTTAAAAATTGAATCGCGATAGGCAAAGCGGCATTCCTCGTTACTGAATTCTACAAGGCTACCATCGTCAAGGCTAATTGCTCGTACAAGATGAATGTGCTCCTGCGCCTCAACGCCATAAGCCCCCACGTTTTGAACAGGGGCAGCCCCTACTTTCCCGGGAATGAGCGAAAGATTTTCAAGCCCGCCCAGCTCATAAACCACCGATAAGCGTACCAGCTCGTCCCACTCAACACCGGCACCGGCTTCAATATAAACAAAGTTCCTGTCTTCGTTCACTTCGCCTACACCTGGCACATTGGGGTGAATTATCAATCCGTCGAAATCGCCGTTAAAAAGCAAGTTGCTTCCCCCTCCCAAAATCAGGAATTTTTCGGGCAGGCCTTTATTTTGAATAAAAAAACTTAGTTCTTCAGGCTCTGTGAACTCAAAAAATTGTTTTGCCTTTGCAACCAAAGCAAAAGTATTGTAGCGCTGTAGGCAGAAATTATGTTCTAGTCGTATCATTAAGTTCTGAGCATTAAATTACTTGTTCAAAGAAATTGTCTTGGCACTTAACCAGCATACGATATCGTCAAAACAGAAAACACCTTCTGCTATGGAAATTACAAATTGATATTTTTCTTCTTCATCCGCAAAAACATCAAGTCCATTATCAATTAAAAATAATCGCATAAGCACATAGCCAATGCGCTTATTGCCATCTAAAAACGGGTGATTAATTAATAAACTTTGAATTAATGCAGCAGCCTTTTCAATTGGGCTTTTATACAAATCGTTTTTGTCGAAAGTGTGAAATGGCCTAAAAAGAGCAGATTCAAGTAATTCTATATTTCGAATACCTTTTGTTCCTCCAAATTTTTCTATTAGTATTTCATGTATTCTAATGGCTTCGTTTGTTCTAATCATAATGCCAATCGATGGAGTAGTTCTTTATCTTCCTTCAAAATCTTAATCAGGTTTTTTGATAAATCAACCTTTTTCTCCGGAGTTACTTTAATCTGTTTTAAATAATCTAAAATTTCAGATAAAACAGAATCCGGAGCATCGTCAATTGCCTTTATAATTTCTTGCTTTAAATCTGTCGAACTCATTGCTTTTATTTTTCTACAAGTTTAAGCATTTTTGCTTAGTTTTGTTAGCAATTTATACAATTTTTATGGCACAACAAACCCGGAAACCCAAGCTTCTTATGTCTGTTACCAACGATTTGGTAAGCGATAACCGAGTGCACAAAATAGCTTCGACCCTCACTCAAATGGGTTTCGATGTTACGCTTGCCGGACGTAAATTAAAAAACAGCGGGGCAATTATCGGCAGGCCTTATCAGACCCGACGTTTCAGTCTTTGGTTCAACAAGGGGCCAATGTTTTATGCCGCGTATAATATCCGACTTTATTTCTATATTCTTTTTAATAAGTTCGATGTTATTAATGCCAACGACCTCGACTCGCTGTGGGCATGTTATGCGGCTTCGAAAATCACAAAAGCGAACTTGGTATACGATAGCCACGAATATTATACCGAAGTACCCGAATTGGTCGACCGCCCAAAAGTGAAAAGGATTTGGGAAAGAATTGAAGCCCGCATTCTTCCTAAATTAAACAAGTGTTATACGGTTTGTAAAAGCATTGCCGATATTTACAACGAAAAATACGGATGTGATTTCCAGGTAGTCCGAAACGTGCCAATGAAAGCGGTTTATGCCGATATCGACAAGGACTACAGGCCTCCGTTCCCGACCGATTTGCCGGTGTTTTTGTATCAGGGAGCCGTGAACAAAGGCCGCGGCATTGAAGAAGCCATACTGGCCATGCACGCCGTGAATAATGCCCGACTGGTGATTATTGGCAGCGGCGATTTATACGATGAATGCAAGCAGCTTGCAAACGATGAAAAATTAACAGACAAAGTATTTTTTACCGGGCGTGTACCTTTTCAACAATTAGCCAAAATGACACGCTTTGCTGCTGTGGGACTTTCCATTGAAAAAGATATAGGACTAAACTATCGCTACGCACTTCCCAATAAGCTTTTCGATTACATCCATGCCGAAGTGCCGGTAATTGCATCGTCGTTACCCGAAATAAAACGCATAGTTGACACTTACAAAACAGGCATAACAATTAAAGAAACTTCTCCTACAGCAATATCAGAAGCAATTTTTTATTTGTTGAATAATGATATACTTATTGAAGAAATAAAAAGCAATTGCAAAGAAGCCAAAAAAGCATTATGTTGGGAAAATGAAGAAAAAATTATAAAAAAGCTATACAGTAAGTTTTTATAACCTATTTTTAAGAGTTTTTATTTTAAATCTAACTATTAACCATTATTATGAAAAGTAAACTTCTAACTTTCGTATTAGTGGCCTTAGCTATTAATGTTATGGCACAACTTTCACTAAACGACAAGGGCTATTTTGAAATGCCCGGAATTAATGTAACCGTATTTGCCGATATTTACCCCGAGGGGCATCAAACCGGCGTAACCATTATCCAGCATGGAGAGCGGGTAGTTGCCAACGGCGATGTACGGCTCGAAATTTCGCCGGGACAATGGTCGCCCATTCCCAAAGCAGGTAAAGAGGTAATCGACGAAGTAAACAAAACCATTTCACGCGAATTGTGGTTTCCCGATTCGGCGCGTCACCTCATTGGCTTCAACCCCATTGAGTACCCCGACCTCATTCTCAAGTATAAAGTGAATGTAACTGCCCTTGAGGGAAGTTCATTCAAAATTACGGTCGATTTGGAAGAGCCGTTACCTGCAGAATGGGTTGGCCGTGTAGGCTTCAATATTGAGCTTTTTCCAGAACATCTTTTCGGGAAAACGTACATTATGGACAATGAGCAGGGGCTATTCTTACCGCAGCCCAATGGGCCGGTAGTACTCGACCATGAGCATTACATTACCCAGGCCTTGGCAAAAGGCAAAGTGCTGACCATGGTTCCCGAAAACGAACTGCAACGAATCAAATTTGAAACCAAGGGTGAATTTGGCTTGTACGATGGGCGCGGAAACCACAACAACGGCTGGTACATTTTGCGCGAAGAACTTAAAGCCAATACCACTAAGAATGCACTGGAATGGGTAATTACCCCCAACTCGGTACCCGAATGGACCTACGAGCCGGTTATACATGTATCGCAAGTGGGCTATCACAGCAAACAACCTAAACTTATCGTGGTTGAATCGGATTTGAAAATCACTGAAATTGATCCGCTAACGCTGTATAAAATTTCACACGAAGGTTTGAAGCCCGTGAAAGAAATCAAAGCCGAAAAATGGGGACAATTCCTTCGCTATAACTATTTTGTAGCCGATATTACCTCGTTTGAAGAAGAAGGCATGTACATGTTAGAACTCAACGGTGAATTCAGCAACCCGTTTAAAATTCACGACGATGTATTTAAGCTTCATGTATGGCAGCCGGTTATCGAGTATTTTTTGCCGGTGCAAATGTGCCACATGCGTATAAACGAAAAGTACAGGGTTTGGCACGATGCCTGCCACCTCGACGATGCTCTGATGGCACCTGTTAACCACAACCATTTCGACGGATACGTGCAAGGCCCTTCTACCCTAACCGAGTTTGAACCCTTTGACCAGGTTCCGGGACTGAACGAAGGCGGATGGCACGATGCCGGCGATTACGATCTACGTGTTGAATCGCAAATTGGCACCATAGCACTGCTATCGATGATGGTGGAAGAATTTGACATTTACCACGATGCCACTAGTGTTGACTGGGAAAACCGCATTGTGGAAATACACGAGGCCGACGGCGAAAACGATGTGATTCAGCAAATTGAACACGGATTGAAAAGTGTACTGGGAGCCTACCGCTCTATGGGACGCTTTTACCGTGGAATTATCTGCCCTACCCTTCGCCAGTATGTTTTGTTGGGTGATGGTGCAGCCATGACCGACAATGTAAAATGGGATCCCACCATGCCCGAAAGCAAACGCGACGACCGCTGGGTTTTTACCGAAGATAACCCCAACCGCGAATGCACAGTAGGTGCAGGTCTGGCCATTGCATCGAGGGCACTGAAAAACGAACGCCCCGAGCTATCGGCCGAATGCCTCGAAGCAGCCCTTTGGGTATGGGAAAATTCGGCTCCAAGGCTCGAAGCCACCAACTCAAAAGTGCAATTGGCAGCTGAACTACTTGTTGCAACCGGCGATTATCAATTTGCTGAAGCACTTTACGAAATGGAAGATTTCATTATAAGCCGTCCGCGCCAAACCGCATGGAGCGTGGGAAAAACGCTTTCGTTTTTGAAAAACGAAGAATTTAAGACAAAAATGGAAGAAGCCGTTAAAATGGAAGCTTTGAAAATTGACGAAGAAGCCAAAGAATCGCCCTTTGCCATTCCTTACCGCCCGCACATTTGGGGTGCCGGATGGGGCAACCAGCGCTTTGGTGTTGAGCAATACTTTGTGCACAAAGCATGGCCCGATGTTACCACACCCGATGTATTTATGAACGCACTGAGCTTTAACCTTGGCGTGCACCCGGGGCGCAACACCGCATCGTTTGCTTCGGGTATCGGGTCAAACTCGGTTTTGGTAGCTTATGGAGTTAACCGTGCCGACTGGTCGTACACACCCGGCGGTGTAGTTTCGGGTACTGCATTGATACGCCCCGACCTGCCCGAGTTGAAAAACTGGCCTTACTTTTGGCAACAAACCGAATACGTAATGGGTGGTGGCTCAAGCAACTTTATGTTCTTGGTTTTGGCTGTTGACCATTATTTGAATAAACAATAGACCTGAATAATATAGAGAAAAACAGGCTTTGGAATAAATAACCAA
>SKHV01000316.1 GCA_007116765.1 Prolixibacteraceae bacterium
ATCGGCTTGTATTATCCGATGTAACTTCGGTATGCACGACTTTCCGTGTGCTAAGGCTCGAAGTATCTTGAAGCACAGCAATAAGTTCACCCAACTGTTCAATGTGTAGATCTGCCTTTGAATTTTTAATATAAGCATCAACGCTTTTCACCGAGGGGCTGTTAATCCTTACAAACGATTTGTCGTTCATCTTCAATGCAATGAATTCATTTTCATTATCGCTGTCGATGTAGATTTCTCCTGCTTCGGCAAAAAACCAAATAGAATCGCTAGCGAGTGCTCTCATATGCAAGCGTGAATTTTTTACGGTTACGGTTTTCAAATTTGAGCTGTAAATGTACCTGCCCCAATGCCCATCGTGGTTTGGCCAGCTAAGCTCCAGCGTGTCGCCTTTTAACTCGAACACAGGCATCTCGGCAACTGAGTTGAATAACACCGCAGAGTCGCTGCCGGATTGCAGAACATCAACATATGCGCTATTAGCAAGTACCAAGTGCCTATGCGGTGGAAGTGCTATGGACACTCTTTCATGATGTGCACTTTGTTGTTCTTTATCGAACTGAAAAAGCATAGAAAGCATAAAAAGCACTACCAAGCATAAAAAGCCGATCAATATTATTTTACTTGTCTTCATGGTTTTCATTTAATTGGTCCAACAATGGTTTAAGTTCTTCTTTTGACAAATTCAGCAATTTGACCTGACGCATGAACTCGGGTAAGTGTACATTGAAAAATTCTTCTTTTCGCATTTTGATGATTTGTTGCGGCGCGCTTTCGGTAACAAAAAAGCCAATTCCACGCTGATTGTTGATGATGTTTTCGCGTTGTAGTTCCATGTAAGTTCGCATTATGGTGTTTTGGTTTACTCCTACGGCGGAAGCTTGTTCGCGCACCGAAGGTATTTTACTTCCTACCGGGAATTCTCCCGAAATGATTTTGTCGCATATACTGTCGGCAATTTGCTGGAAAATGCCTTTCGTATCTTTAAATTCCATTACACAGCCTCCTTTTCTTTAAGTTTAAAGTAAGTATAGCTCAGGGCAATGAGACCAATAAACGCAATCACTGTCGTGCCTAGATGATAACCTTGTAGTGCAGTAACTTTATTTTCCAATACAGTTAACCATGATTTTTCCAGTTTCAGTTTTTCCAATAACAGGTAAAAGTAACCTATGCCTGTGAGTAAAAACAAACCTACAAATACAATCATTTTTATCAGCGGTAATTTGCGGAAAGTAGCAGAACCGGCCAAAGCCAAAACAAATGCCAAAACCGATAGCATGAACAACATGCCAAACAAACCCGGTTCTAAATTGCTGTTTAATTGATTAAATGAAACCGTTTCGTAAGGAAAGGTGGTTATGCCGTTGACTGTTGCATGTTTTGTAACAAAAGCGAACGAATTGCGTATGCCAACGGCCATGCTGCTGGCCACATAAAATAAGGCAGGGTATAAGACTATAAAAGCAACAATTTTTTCAATGAACTCGTACAATAAGCGTTCAAAAGCCGAAACTGGTATCATAAGTTCAGTAAGGGTTCGTTCTTTTGATCGAAAAGCAGAAAATGCAAAGCCCGAATACAGTAAGCCTGCAATATAGAAGCCCAGCAAAAACAGAACAATCCAGCCTTCATTGTTCCAGTTTGAATGAACGCCCCTCATCATCAGTAAGCTAAAAGCAAGAACTGCAAACCAAATGGCACCCCAAAACAATAATGTTTGACGGTAGTTTGAAATGAACGAACAACTTGCATATTTGCCAAAACGGTTAATATTAAATATCTGATTTGTTTTCATTTTCATTTTTATTTTAAGGTTAAGCCTTTTGTTACTGCATTGAATAACAGCTCTATGTCAACATCCGTGTTGCCCGAATCGCTTTCCTTCATAACTTTAAAGCCACCGGGAGCTATTTCGGAATACAGCACTTCGCCTTCGGTTAGCTGGTTTACGGTTGTAAAAGAATATTTTCCGGCTATGTCCCAAACCGTGCTGTGCATTTTGATTTTTCCTTTGTCGATAATTAAAAGTGTATCGATAAGGTTTTCAATGTCTTTCACCTGGTGGGTCGAAATAAGTACCAACTGGTCTTCGCTGAGCGAGCCGGCCACTACCTTACGGAAAATAGCCTTCGATGGAATGTCCAGGCCATTGGTAGGTTCGTCGAGCACCAGCAATTTGCAATTGGTCGATAATGCGAAGGCAACAAGGAATTTTTTGCGCTGCCCGTACGACATTTTTGACAGCCTGCTTTTGGGGTTCAGCTCAAAGTCAATCATAATTTGATGCAGCTTTTCGAGGTCGAAGAGGGGATAAAACTGCGCGTGTGCTTTAACAAATTCGCTGATTCTTACTCCCGGCAGTTCATATTCTTCCGGTACGAAGTAAACCTGTTCTAAAAAATGTGGGTTGCGGTCAAAGGGTGTTTCGCCCAGGACCCTGATGGTATTTTCGGGTGCAGTCAGTAATCCGGTGAGCAACTTGAGCAAGGTCGATTTTCCGGCCCCGTTTTTGCCCAAAAGCCCCACAATGTTGCCTGCTTGCTCCGTATACGAAAGTCGGTTAAACAGCTTGGCCTGTTTTCCGTACTTAAAATTTAAGTTTGTGATTTCAATCATGACTATTGATTTACTGTTATAGTTTACTAGTACAGTGCAAATATATGTATTCTATTTACAAAAACAATAGTTTTATAATAAAAATCACAGAAATTATTATTCAACAACTTCTTTTTCGGCGTTGAAACCCGCGCAAGTCGCTGCGAACAGGTACTGGCAGTTGCGCTTTGCTAATAAAATCCCGTTAGGGATTCAATGTGGGTAGTAAAATGAATGTACCCCGGGACCCTGCGTGCTGTAGGTACGTGATATGTGGCACTGGTTATATGCCAACGGATTTTGCACCTACGGCGCAATTTTTTAGGACGATGAATCCGATTTTCTACCCACATTTTATGCCTAAAGGCATAGTCGAATCATGTATTTTATAGATATTTACACCTCGCAAGCAGCTGCGAACTTTTTACAAACCCCATTCAAAGGTAGGATTGAACCCCCTTATAGGGGGCAGGGGGTGTACCCGGCAACTTAGCAGCACAACCCGACAGCGTTTCTAAAAATCTGTCGGCGTTTAAACCCGCGGCCAACCAACACCATGCCCCGTCCGGGAGTTCGGAAACTGATTTAAAATGGATGAAGTTAATTCTCCATTTTTATTTGTATCAATTTCTCGATGTTTTCATAATCGTTTCGGTTTTTCACGTCAACCTGTATTGATCGGCCTTCGGCATATTTTTTGGCATTTAACAAATCATGCTTCATGGTGTCGGGCAGATTGCTTTGCATGATTGATTCGGTGGCTTTATCGCCAAAGATAAAAACGGCTTTAAAATACTCATTGCACGGAATAATGAACATTACGTTTCGTTTAAGTGAAAACATTTTCATAATCCATCCCGACTTTTGATTATAAAACTTCCATTCGGGTTTGAAACCACCGTATTTGGTTTCAATAAAGGTTCCAATGTTGTTGAGCAAAGTTTGTGCTTCTGCCAAACTTTGGCTCAACATCATGTCATTGGGTTCAATTGCTTTATCAGTAAAAATACTTGCCGACATGGTCATGTGTTTTTAATTCCTGAATATCGGTATCGGGTAAAATGGGATTTCTAATTACCCCATTATTACCACTATATCGTTTTGCTCTTTCATATCCAAAACGGGTATAAAGTTGCCTTGGGTTTCGATTCCGTTTACTGTCATTTTCATCACGCCTTTTTCAACACCATTTGGGTTTTTAACTTCAATGTTGAACCATTTGCCACGGAAGCGGCGTTTCACTTTGAAGCCTTTCCAGTCGGCAGGTATGCAGGGTTCTATGCGCAGCCCGTCGTAATCGGGCTGTATGCCCAAAATGTAGGCCGAAGCCGAATAGTAACCCCAGGTGGCAGCTCCGGTAAGCCATGGCAGGCGCGATGCTCCAAACCTTGGACTGTAAGTACTGTGCGTAAACTGGCAGTTTACATAAGGTTCAATTTGGCGTACGTCGGCTTTGGTGTTGTAGGCTGCAGGCATAAACGAGCGTAAATACTTGTAGGCTTGTGTGCCATTGCCCAGCATGGTTTCGGCCATAACTGCCCAACCTTGTGTGTGCGAGAATATGGAGGCATTCTCTTTCATTCCGGCATTAAACAAAGGGGCTTTCACAATACGGTGGTCGGCTTTGGCATACGGGGGTGCGCAAACCATTACGCCGCAATCGGTAGCCAGCCTTTCGCGAACAGCTTTCGCGGCAGCCTGTGCCTTCTCGGGCGATGCGTGGCCGCTAATTACCGACCACGTTTGCGGGTTAAGCCAGCAACTGCCCTCTTCGTTTTCTTTCGATCCAAATACGCTGCCGTCGAAGCGGAAAGCACGAACGTACCATTCACCGTCCCAACAATGTTTGTCTATATTGGCATCGAGGATTTCGAGGTGGCCTTTTGCCCAACTTATCTCGTTGGCATTGCCAAACATCCCGTTTATTTCGATATAGGTTTTCAAGGCGTAACGCAATTGCATGGCTACAAAAACCGTTTCGCCGTCGTGCCCCAGTTCGAGGCAGTCGTTCCAGTCGGCCAGTAAGCCACAGGGCAATCCGTGTGCACCGCTGCGTTCGAGGTTGAATTCAATGGCAAGGCGCAGGTGTCCCAGCACGGTGGCTTCGCCTTTGTCGGCATAGGGCAGTACTTTATTATAAAAGTCTATTTTTCCGGTTTCTTTTACGTAAGCCGGTATGGTATTGAACAGCCACATACAGTCGTCGGAGCGGTATTCTTTCTCGTCGGGTGTTTTTTCTTTACCCGGATTGTGGGCAAAAGGTTTCACCACGGGCATTGCACCCCCGGTTGAGGCTTGCCCGGTAAGCATCAGTTCAATGCGTTCGCCGGCCTGTTCGGGTATGGAGTGCAAAACGCCAAGCATGTCCTGCACCGTATCGCGGTAGCCCAGCCCGTCGCGTTCGCCGCTGTAAA
The DNA here is from genome assembly GCA_007116765.1 of Prolixibacteraceae bacterium. Taxonomy (GTDB): domain Bacteria; phylum Bacteroidota; class Bacteroidia; order Bacteroidales; family Prolixibacteraceae; genus Roseimarinus. The sequence goes on from SKHV01000316.1 coordinate 5,013, forward strand.
CAAGGCTTGCTGCCCTTGACCATGCAAAGGTCATCAGGCTGTTGAACGGGCTCCACATGTTGGTCATGCTGTTGAACTCTGCATCGGGGGTTTCAACCCACAAACCGTCGATTTTGGCATGCCAGCTTTTTACCAGTTCGGTAAAGGCCGTATCTATTTTTTCGATGGTATCGAACTCTGTCAGGGCGGCTTTGCCTTCTTTTTCGGCTTTACCAATGCCCATTATGGCGGCCAGATCCTGCGATTCGCCCGGTTCGAGTGTCACATCGATTTGCAGCACGCCGCAACCGTTATCGCCATAGGCCAGCGAGTTGGTGCATTCACCTTTTTCAACCACCAGCGGGTTGTGGTAAGCGCGGTAAGGCCCCAGAAAAGCATCGCGGTCGGTATCGAAACCGGTAATGTTTCCGCCAACCACGCCCAAAAAGGTGTGGCGGTTACCATCGTGGTTCTGAAAATCGCCGCTATCGTCGGGTAGCTGCACGTTTATACCATGATCTATTATGTTATCGACCACGTTCATGCGCAAAATGTACTGGGTGTATTGCAGGTTGAAAAAATCCTGCATCTGGTGCCAGTTGTTCGAGTATTCAACAAAAGTGTAAAGTCGCAAATTACGTTTTACCTTATCGGTATTGGTAATTTTCAGTTTCCATATCTCGAAAGCTTTGCCCAGTGGCACAAAATAGGTAGTTTCGGTTTTAATTTTGTCGTACTCCGATTCGATTACCGTGTAGGCCGAACCATGACGGCACACCGATTTGTATTCTTCGAGCGGCTTGCCCACTGGTTGCCATGCTGCCGACCAATAGTCTTTTGAGTCGCGGTCGTGCACATAGAAATACCTTCCGGGTTGATCCATGGGTATGGAATTAAACCTAAGGCGCATGAAACGCCCCTGTGCTGCCGATTTGAAAAAGCTATACCCGCCGGCATTGTTGGTAATAATGGCTCCGTATTCTGTTGAGCCAAGGTAATTGCTCCACGACTTTGGTGTGTCGGGGCGGTCAATCACATATTCACGTTTTTTGTCGTCGAAATGTCCGTATTGCATATTTTAGTCATTAGTCAGTAAGTCATACGAGTCAGTAAGTCAGTAGTCTATGCTAGAAGAAACGCTAATGACTTACTGACCAATGACCATTGACTTTATTAAAATACTTCCGAATTATTTTTCATATAGTCAATCAGTTCGTCAACCTGTGCAAAGGCAATGGCTGTGTAGGTATCGTCGGCGCCGTAATAAACAGCTATGCGACCGGTTTCGGCTTCGAACAGGTTGGCACACGGGAACGCTACGTTGGGCACGAAGCCGGTGGTTTCGTAATCTTTCTCGGGTGTGAGAATATAGTCGCGTGTACGGTACAATACTTTGCCTGGGTTATCGATATCGAGTAAAGCAGCACCCATGCTGTACACATATCCGTTACAGGTATTCGAAACACCGTGGTATATCATCAGCCAACCTTCGGTAGTTTCGATGGGCACGGGGCCTGCACCAATTTTCATTCCCTGCCACCATCCTTGTCCGCCATTGGTCATAACCAGTTTGTGGTTTCCCCAGTGAACAAGGTCGGGGCTTTCGCTAACATAAATATTGCCAAAGGGAGTGTGGCCGGTATCGCTTGGGCGGCTTAAAAGCAGGTACTTTCCGTTCACTTTGCGGGGGAACAACACACCGTTGCGGTTGTATGGCATAAGCGGATTGGGCATACGCACAAAGGTTTTGAAATCTTTGGTTTTGCCAAGCCCAATGGAAGGGCCGTTCATGTCGTCGCACCATGTAACGTAATATTCGCCTTCTATTTCAATCACACGTGGGTCGTAAGCATAACTTGTTGGAGCAGGTTTGCCGTTTTCATCGATCCATTGAATGGGGTCAAGGTCGAGGTCTATCTTTATCCCATCTTTGCTTTTTCCCGAGAATAAAGTTGCACGGCCATTTTTTTGGTCGGCACGAAACACCCCGGCAAAACCGCCTTCGAAAGGTGCTACCGCACTGTTGTATACACGGGCAGCCTTGGGTATAGGATTCCAGCCAATAACGGGGTTGCCACTGAAACGCCACATCACATCGGTACAGCCTTGGGGTTTATCTTCCCAGGGTATGTTGGGAAGTGCTTTTCCAATTATCATTTTACTCATAATGTACTAATTATTAATAGGTATTTATTTGTTTTGAAAAACCTGCCTGAATGAATGTTATCTCTCAGGCAGGTTTATTATTTTATAAAAGATTTGATTACAAATTAATTCTCCAGTTCATCTTTGCTCCGCCTATCTCCCAGTTCCAATTCAATTTCGGCAACACGCTTATCGTTAAGCGGGTAAGCAAGCGAAATAAGAACAGAAACAACACCCAGTCCGGCAGGTATAAGGCTAAAGAGTAACAATAAGCCGCGTAAACTATCGGGGTCTTGGGCAACATTGGGCTGGAAGCCAACTTGCGACATAAGTGTTAAAGCAAGGAAAGCACCAAATGCCCATCCAATTTTTTGCGACATGGTTGAGGCCGAAAAAATAAGCCCTGTAGCACGGCGACCTTTTTTCCATTCGGCATAGTCGGCCGTATCAGC
>SKHV01000502.1 GCA_007116765.1 Prolixibacteraceae bacterium
ATTGGCCAACAGGCTTAAGGCCCGCTCAACCGACTCGGACGAAGTGATTGCCACCCGGGTGGCCAAAGCAGAATATGAATTGACTTTTGTCATCAAATTCGACATTGTAATTATTAACGATATACTCGACAATGCTTTTTTAAAAGCTGAAGAGGAAATTAGAAAATTTATTGAAACATAACAATTGAAACAATGGATGTAGGACTTTTTTTTGGTTCTTTTAATCCCATTCACATTGGGCACATGGCCATAGCCAACTACATGGTCGAGTTTGGCCCTATTGACGAGGTCTGGTTTGTGGTCACGCCACAAAACCCGCTGAAAAATAAGAAAAACCTGCTCGATAACTACCAGCGTATTGAACTGGTTTACCGTGCTATTGATAAGGACTACCGATTCAAAGCATCCGACATAGAATTCAACCTGCCAAAACCAAATTACACGATCGACACGCTGGTATATTTAAAAGAAAAGTATCCGAAACGAAACTTTTGGCTGATTATTGGTGCCGATAACTATGTAACGCTGAAAAAGTGGAAAAACTGGGAAATACTGGTCAACGAATTTAAGTTTCTGGTTTATCCTCGTCCGGGCTTTGACCATACTAGCGTTGATTTTGGTTCAAATTTCATGTTCATTGAAGCCCCTCTTATTGAAATATCTTCCACCTTTATACGCAAATCGATATCGAAGAATATTGACGTAAGGCACTTTATGCATCCGGCAGCATATAACTACATTATGGAAATGGGATTTTATAATACCGACAATTATCATTTTAGTAAAAAGAAAAAACCTGATTGATTATTAAAATCAACCAGGTTATCTTTCCAGTTAAGGAATCTTCTCCTTCTTCCCCTCTAAACCATCTAATCTATATTATACCGTCACTAACTATTTCTTAAAAGTGCTATGCGTGCCGGAAAATCTTCTTATCAATCAATTCGCAATTAGTTTTTTACTTAGTTTCAGAATCATGTCTAATCGGTTAAAAACCATTAAACGTAATGTCTTTGTACTATTTTGTTGAAAAACTTCATTTTCGAAAATCCCTAATTGTAAATCAGAAAACATAAATTCTGAAAACACCCTGTTCTTTTCCATTTTTTTCCCCCAAGAATTAAAAAAAAAGGTTGGGAAAATGTGCAATAATAATAATCAAACCCTAAACTCAATTTACTACCCTATGTAATTCTCTTCTCCCAACCTTGATCAAAATGCTTAAACTTCAACCATAAAAAACTAATACAAATATAAGGCACTATATTTTAATGCTATAGAAGGAAAACCCTAAAAACGAAAGGGAAATCCATATTTCTAAATAAGGGTTTACCCTTAGGAGAAAATTTTGTTTTTTAGAAGTGTGTGGTACTCATGCTCAAAATTTGGAGTAAGAATTCCTTTACCCAGCTTACTTTCAATCTGTTTTTGGCTCCAAAATTGACCTTCGGTAACTTCGTCTGAATGCAGATTGATGCTTTTATAGTCGTAGCTAACAAATGAATAAACCAACTCACGCTCCACCTCGCTTTCGAAAATATAGCTGCCTATGAAACGCGAACTAAAATTTTGAAGCCCAATTTCCTCATACGCCTCGCGCTGTAAAGCTGTTTTCAAATCTTCGCCAAAGGCAATATGCCCGCCAACCGAGGTATCCCATTTGCCGGGCTGTATAAGTTTTGTTTCGGGTCGCTTCTGCAAAAAGAGGTGTTTGCTATGGTTCAACACATGCAAATGTACTACCGGATGCAGCAATTTTTGCCCACTATGGCAAACCGAGCGCAAAGCCTTTCCGATAACTTTACCCTGCTCATCAACTACAGGCAACCATTCTTCATCTTCATATTGATAAACTTGCTGTTTTTTGGCTTTTCTTTTTTGCTGAACAAACAAGGAGACAAAGCCCGGCAGAAGTTTTTTAATTAAATCGGAACGGTTCACAATGCTTAGCTTTTCAATGAGGAAAGATATTGCGGTAAAAGGCTTCTGAATTTTTCAACTGCCTCATCTATTTTCAGCGTAGTTTTACCCCCGGCTGCATTGTTATGCCCTCCTCCATTAAAGTGCTCACGGGCAAATTGGTTTGCTGAAAACTCCCCCTTCGAACGCAAGGATAATTTTACAAGGTCGTCTTTTTCTGTGAAAAGCACACTGAATACAATATCCTTTACCATTAAGGGATAGTTCACAAGCCCTTCGGTATCGCCCGGCTGAAAATCAAATTTTGCCAGTTCCTCATTACTTAGGCTTATGTAACCGGTATTGTATTCGGGCAGTATTACCATTTTTTCTTTTAAGCTATGACCTATTAAGCGCCAACGGTTTTCAGAAAAAGTATGGTATACATTCGAATGAACCTTATCTTTGTCGATCCCCTTTTTAAGCAATTCACCAATAATATGGTATGTATCAGGGGTATTGGCATTGTAGCTGAAATTTCCGGTATCGGTCATCATTCCCGTGAAAATAGCTTCGGCACTGTTTACATCAATAAACTGCTGCTTGCCGGCTTGACTCAGTATCCTGAATATCAACTCACAAGTTGAACTAATCTCAGGATAAGAAAACATCAGTTCGCACTTAGCCACCGGTTGCGGGTGATGGTCAATCATAACTCTTGTTCCCTTAAAGCCCAACAAGGTTCCCGACATGTGTTCGGCACGCTCAAAGTCGTTAAAATCAACCACTATTAGCGTATCGGCACCATCAAATATATCTTGAGCTTTGACTTTATCTTTTTCAAAATCAAGCACCCCGGAGCTGCCGTTTATCCATTGCAAAAACTCCGGAAAATCGTTGGGGACAACAACCTCGACGTGCTTTTTCATATTTTTTAAAGCTTGCCACAAGCCCAATGCTGCGCCAATGGCATCGCCATCGGGGTTTACGTGGGGAACAATCACAATTTTCTGCGCCTCTTCTACTACAGAATTAAAGAGTTCAATTTGTTTTTTATCAATTAGTTTATCCATTTTCTAAATTTGTTGCCAGCCTTCGCGATACACAGGTCTTACAGCCTGATTCACAAAATGCGACGCGTTGTGGCGTGATATGTTGACATCGAACTTGGGAATACCGTTTTGGATATACATCTCTCCCGTTTCGCTTATTTCGAATTCTTCGTAATCATTAATATTTGTAAACCGCATTTGCGCACTGTTCCAAATTAGTTTTTTTCGCAAGGATTGAAGCCTCACGGCCATGCTTCCCACCAATATTGTTTCGCTTAAAGGAAGTTGTGTTCCAAAGCTTGCTGCCGGAGCCAGCCTATTAGTCGAATTTTCCTTGCATGCCCTCACCCAGTCGGCCTCGTGGCCACCACTGTATGCATTGTTTATACGGTGAATTTTTTGTTCAGGAGTAACATTTACCAATTCCCCATTAATTATTACCCTGTAATTTTTTCCTTCCGAAGCACATATTATCATACCCTTTGTTCCATGAAAAACAAGTCCTTCGGGATAATTAACAAGACTTGTTTCGGGAGGCATCCCGGCCGGTATTTCGGGGCGCAAACCACCATCGTACCAGTAAAGCTTCATGGCTGGCATGGCCAAACGAGGCATATTATCGCGCCTGGCGAAACCAAAAACAAGGCGTTGCGAAACCGGTGCCGATTCGAGATTAACGTTGCTTGTGGCAGCTTCAATTTCAATTGGGGCAGAAAGTTTAAGTGCAGCAAATGCAGGTTGTAGCAAGTGTGGAGCTACACTGCCCAATGCACCATTTCCAAACTTCCACCATGCTCGCCAGCCAAAAGGGGTATAAGTTGAATGATAAGGAATTTCGGGGCTTGGCCCAAGAAACAAATCCCAATCGAGGTCGCGGGGAACTCTCATGCTACGCTGCGGGTATTTATTTCCCTGCGGCCATTCAGGCTGAGAGGTCCAAGCATCTACACGCTCAATTTCGCCAATGGCACCCGACCAAATTATCTCGCAAATATCGCGGGTTTCGTTACCCGATGCCGATTGATTTCCAACCTGCGACACCAAATTGAACATGCGTGCAGTTTCGCTCATTCGCCTTGCTTCAAAAACCGAATGTGCCATAGGCGCCTGTACATAAACATGCTTTTGCTCTTGCATGGCAGCCATAGCTGCTACTGAGTGGGTATGGTCTGGGGTAGCAATAACTACTGCATCAATATTCTTTTCGTTTTCGAGCATTAACCTGAAATCTTTATAACGGGCAGCGTTACTCCAGCGTCTGAATGCTTTTGTGGCATAATCCCAATCCACATCGCACAAAGCAACAATATTATTGTTTTCAAGGTTGGTAATATTACGAAAGCCTACACCTCCAACACCTATAGCTGCAATATTCAGTTTATCGGACGGCGCACGGTGACCCAAACCGGCAATAAGCGACGATGGCAGGATGGTCAATGCAGAAACCCCCGTAAGTGAAGTTTTTAAAAAGCTGCGTCGCGATGTTGTTTTCAGGCTTTCAGGCATAAATTGAAAATTTGAATTGGAGGCTAAAAATAGGAAAAATACTGCCAAATAAAATTCCCTAAGCCAAATTATTTATGCTGAAGCGCCGTTATTAGTGATTATTAACAATAGCAGTATTAATCGAGTGGATATACCAATACAGGGATTTTTGATCTTCGGACCAATGCAGAAGAAATGCTTCCAAAGAACATGTTGTAAAGTAAATTATGCTCCTCGTGACCGCAAACAATTAAATCGACGTTTAAAAGATTTGCTTCTTCAAGAATAACATCGATAGTTGCCCCTTCGAGCAGTAAGCCTTTGGCTTCAACACCTGCTTCTTTTATCTTCTGCGCATAAGCTGCAATTTTATCTTTTTCTTCGGACACAAAATTTTCACGGTCAGCTACCGTATAATGCGTTGTGGATTCAAAGCCAACATATTCGGGCAATGGCGTTGCCACATGCAATAACCATAACTTTGCATTGTAATGTTTTGCAAGGTTTTGTGCCTTTTCAAGAAGTTGTTCCGTTTTTTTATTGAAATCAACTCCAACCAATATATTTTTTAAATCTTTCATAACAACATATTTTTGAGGTTCATACTAAACAAAAGGTAAGAAAAATGTGGCTAAATGTCAATTGTTTTATTAGATTTGTATAATCAATGTATATACACTATGCAGACAATAGTAAAAAAATGGGGAAATAGTTTAGGTTTTCGTATCCCTAAATCGGTAGCGCAATTAACAGGTGTGAAAAATGGCTCGATGGTTTCAATTGGAATTGAAGGAGAAAGCATTGTAATAACGCCCCTAAAAGAAGAACAAACCTTACAGGAATTACTGAGCAAAGTAACTCAGGAAAATTTACATGAGGAAATCCCAAGCGGAAATCAGACAGGTAACGAAGCATGGTAACTAATAAAAAATACATACCTCGTTATGGCGATTTAGTATGGCTCAATTTTGAACCACAGGCAGGGCGCGAGCAAAGTGGCCGCCGACCCGCAGTTGTAATTTCAGCCACAGCCTACAATGAGGTAGTTGGGCTTGCAATATTTTGCCCTGTAACTTCAAAAATAAAAGGCTATCCTTTCGAAGTGCTCTTAACTGAAAACAACAAAATTAGCGGGGTAATATTGGCAGACCAGGTCAAAAGCCTTGATTGGCATGAACGAAATGCAGAATTTATTGAAAAGTTAGACCTCTCAACCATGAACAAAGTCTCTTCATTAATCAATAAAATCATTTCGACTTAAAAAAGTACCGCCCACAATTCCTCCTACCCTTCGCTTTGCAAAGCGGAAACTGCCTGTCCCGAGAACCGGGAAGGGGTTTACCAGTTCTAGTCTTTAACGAGTGGTAGTTGGGGATGGCGGAATAACATCTCGACCAGCAGGGCTCAAATCCCGGTTCCGGTTTCTTTTATAACCCTTTCACGTATTGATTCAGCAACAAAGTTATTTAATGAGGTTTTATATTTCATTGCAAGCATAGCTGCTTTTTGATGAAGCGATGGAGATAGCCGAACATTAAAACTCCCTTTAAACGGCTTCTCCGGCTTAATGCCATCATTTTTACAATCGTCCAAGTATGTTTTGATTGCCGCTATAAAGTCATCTTCAAGTTCTTTTCCTGTATTTCCTTCGTATGAAATCAACCCTTTTATTCCTAGCACCTTGCCATACAACAAATCGTCTTCTTTGCTGAATTCGATAGTTCCTGTATAACCTTTGTATTCTAAGTTCTTCATAATCCTAATGCCTCCTTAATCTGTTTTAACTGATAATGTTTCATAATTCCGGATGGATGCGGTTTGTGCAACATTATCGGAACATTTTCTTTATTCCAAAATTTACCCTGGATCCAGAAGTTTTTCCTTTCTTCACCTCTGCAAAATCAAAGTACCCCAAGAGTTTAACTACTTCATCATAATGAAAATCAGAGGGCATAGTTAAAAATCTAATGACAAGTTTTTCTTTCTTAGACATAGGCAAAAGTAACTATATTTAGTCGCAAATACAATAATGCTTAGCTTAACTATGTTAATTTTTCACTTTTCCCGTAGAGGTACGAAACTTTCCCTCCTACCTGTTACGCATACTAAACGAGGGGTAGCGAGACATGAACGAAACGCAGAATTCATTGAAAAATTATACCCCTCAACCATGAGCAGGGTCACTTCATTAATCAATAAAATAATTTCGGCTTAAAAACGAACCGCCGACAATCCATATTTGAATATTGACGGCACTACAAATCAGTGCATTAATTTGTAAACACCAGCTCTTCATTTTCAACGTCAATCCTTACCGGCTTGTCTTTATCGACATTGCCGGCCAGTATTTTCTTCGATAAATCGTTCAGTACGTATTGTTGCAACACGCGTTTTACCGGCCGTGCACCGTATTGCGGGTCGTATCCTACCGAGGCCACCCATTCCACGGCCCGGTCGCTGGCTTCGAGTTGAATGCCCTGATGCGACAAACGCTTTGCTATCAGGTTCAACTGCAAACGTACAATGTCGGTAATTTCATTTCGTCCCAAGGGCAGGAACATGATGGTATCGTCGATACGGTTCAGGAACTCGGGCCTGATGGTTTTTTTCAGCACTTCGAAAAGCTGCATGCGGGCCTGCTCGTATTTCTCATAACGGTTGCTGTCGTTAATGCCCTCGAATGTTTGCTGAATAAGCTGCGAACCGATGTTCGATGTCATGATGATGATGGTATTGGTGAAATTCACCATACGGCCTTTATTATCGGTCAAACGCCCGTCGTCGAGCACTTGCAGCAGCACGTTGAACACATCGGGGTGTGCTTTTTCAATTTCGTCGAACAGTATTACCGAATAGGGTTTGCGACGTACGGCCTCGGTGAGCTGCCCACCTTCGTCGTAACCCACGTAGCCCGGGGGCGAACCAATAAGGCGGGTTACCGAGAATTTTTCCTGGTATTCGCTCATATCGATGCGGGTCATCATGTTTTCATCGTCGAACAGGTATTCGGCCAGGGCTTTGGCCAGTTCGGTTTTACCCACACCGGTTGTCCCCATAAATATGAACGACCCTATGGGGCGTTTTTCGTCCTGTATTCCGGCACGGCTTCGGCGCACCGAATCGGC
>SKHV01000508.1 GCA_007116765.1 Prolixibacteraceae bacterium
GGATATTGGTTATTGGATATTTAATATTATCCCCTTTTCGGCAGCAAAAAAGTACAAACTTTTATCATCACCCTACCACGGCCGATTTTAAAATGCTGGCGCATTTTTACCGGGGGCTTCACCCCCTCCTGTCCCGGTTAACCGGGAGCTACCAATATGTCACCGTCCGCGAAAGCTTTCGGGACGGCTTTTTGTTAACGTAAACCAATAAAAACGAATAAAAGCTCAAAACTTGCAAAATTGCACCGGCCTACTTCCCCCTCTTAAGGGGGCCCGCGATAACAATCGGGGTGAGGGGGGCAGTTACCACTACACACCAGCCGCGGTTCGGTTATTCCGCTATGGGTAAACCAAATGCAGGAAGGGAAAGACATTACGATAACCGACCCCAACATGACCCGCTTTATGATGACCCTAGAAGATGCGGTGGACTTGGTACTTTATGCTTTCACCCATGGCCAAAATGGCGATTTGTTTGTGCAAAAAGCTCCGGCAGCTACACTTGAAGTATTAGCCATGTCTCTCACCGGATTATACAAAACCAAAACAACTATTCGTGTAATTGGCACTCGCCACGGCGAAAAGTTATACGAAACCTTGGTTACTCGCGAAGAAATGGCCAAACACATCGACATGGGCAACTATTTCCGCATTCCCGCCGATACCCGCGACCTGAACTACGACAAATACTTCGTAGAAGGACAACCCGAAATTTCAACCATCGAGGACTACCATTCCCACAACACCAAGCGTTTGGATGTAAACGGCATGCAAGAACTGTTGCTTAAACTGCCAATGATACGAAAAGATATTTTGGGTGAAGAGGGTGATCAATATCCAGATTAGATTATTCCACTGTGTAACACAGTGTCGTACACAGTGTAACACCGTGAAACTTTAAAATTATGCTTGAGCAACCAACCATCATAAAAGGCGGTAACTTTGCCGATCATCGGGGAAGCATGCGTTTTGTAAACGACTTCAGGTTCGGGGATGTAAAACGTTTTTATTTTATCAAGCACCCCGATACCGAAATCGTGCGTGCATGGCAAGGCCATCAGTTCGAGAAGAAGTACTTCTACCCCATCAGTGGACGCTTTGTAGTCGCCTGGGTTAAGATAGACGATTTTGAAAACCCATCTCAAAACCTTAAACCTGAATACCATATTCTTTCCGCTGAAATTTCTGAAATCATTGCTATCCCAAAAGGGTATGCCAACGGTTTAAAAGCATTAGAACCCAATTCCGAAATTATGATTTTATCAGACATGGACTTGGAAGAATCTGTGAACGAAAAAATCCGCTACCCATCGGACTGGTGGTTGGATTGGAACACAATAGAACGCAGATGACGCAGATTTAACTGATATACTCAGATAAAAATGGAGAATGAATATCAACATACTGATTTGACATCTGAAATCATCAAGCGATTCTATATCGTTTACAACAAATTGGGATACGGTTTTTTGGAGAAAGTTTATGAACGATCTTTAAAAATTGAACTAGAAAAAGCAGGCTTTTTTGTAGAAAGCCAGAAACCAATCCAAGTGTTTTACGAAAACCAAATAGTTGGTGAGTATTTTGCAGATTTATTGGTGGAGAACAAAGTCATTTTAGAACTTAAAGCAGCTGAAACAATTTGTGAAGAACATGGAAATCAGCTCATAAATTACCTAAAAGCCACTGAAATTGAGGTTGGACTTCTTTTAAATTTTGGAAAGAAACCAGAGATCAAAAGAAAAGCATATTCAAATATTAATAAACCTTAAAAATCAGCGCAAATCCGCATAATCTGCGTCATCTGCGTGCTATCAACAAATATGATCAAAATTGGCATAACAGGACAAGCCGGCTTCGTTGGCACCCATTTATTTAATACGCTAGGGCTTAATCCTGAAAAATACGAACGGGTCCCCTTTATGGATGAATACTTTAGCGACGCTCAAGCCTTAGAGAGCTTCGTTAAGCAATGCGATACCATCATCCACCTCGCGGCCATGAACCGCCACAACGATCCGCAAGTTTTGTACGAGACCAACATTAATTTAGTACAAAAACTCATAAATGCATGTGAACAAACTCAATCGACACCGCATATCCTGTTCAGTTCATCAACCCAAGAAGAACGCGACAATTTGTATGGAAAGTCAAAAAAGGAAGGCAGGGAGTTGTTCGAAAAATGGGCAGATAAAAACAATGCCCAATTCACAGGAATCATCATCCCTAATGTTTACGGCCCCTTTGGGCATCCATATTACAATTCGGTGGTTGCCACTTTCTGCCATCAGCTTACACACAACGAAACACCCAAGATCGAAATCGATGGCGAAATAAAGTTGATCTATGTGAGCGAACTGGTAGAAACTATTATTAAAAAAATCAGTGAAAATCAGTTCAATCCGCGTCATCTGCGTTCCAATGAGTTGTTCATGGTGCCACACACAGCCCAAATTAAGGTATCTGCCTTGCTTCAAAAACTGCAAGAATTTAAAAGCAACTATTTCGATTATGGCATTATCCCAAGTCTGGATAATCCATTCGAACGAAACCTATTTAATACCTTTCTTTGCTACATCGACCATGCCTCGTTCTTCCCGTTTAATCTAAAAATAAACACCGACGAAAGAGGCTCATTTGTGGAAACGGTCAAATTGAACAGCGGCGGACAAGTTAGTTTCTCTACCACCGTTCCCGGTATTACTAGAGGCAACCACTATCATACCCGCAAAGCCGAACGATTTGCTGTAATAAAGGGCAAAGCCCGGATTGACATTCGCAGAATTGGAACAGACAAGGTACTTTCTTTTGAATTAGATGGTGCACAACCATCGTTTGTAGATATGCCCATATGGCACACCCACAACATCACCAACATTGGAACGGAAGAGTTGTACACCATTTTTTGGATCAACGAGCATTACAATCCTGAAGATGGAGATACCTATTTCGAAAAAGTATAATTTTCCACTGTGTTACTCAGTGTTAAACACTGTGGTACACTGTGAACCCTAAAAAATAATATGAAGAGATTAAAAGTACTAACAGTTGTTGGCACCCGCCCTGAAATAATCAGGCTTTCGTGCGTAATCCGTAAACTAGACGAAACCGAAGCCATTGAACACATCTTGGTGCATACCGGCCAGAATTACGACTACGAACTAAATGAGGTTTTTTTCAGCGATTTAGGATTAAGAAAACCTAATCATTTTTTAAACGCTGCAGGCAGCAATGCAACAACTACCATAGGTCAAATCATCATCAACATTGACCCCGTTTTGGAGAAAGAAAAACCCGATGCATTTTTGGTTTTGGGCGACACCAACAGTTGTTTGTGTGCTATCCCAGCTAAAAAGCGACACATTCCCATCTTCCACATGGAAGCTGGCAACCGTTGTTTCGACCAACGTGTTCCCGAAGAAACCAACCGCAAAATAGTTGATCACATAGCAGACATCAACCTCACCTACAGCGATATTGCCCGTGAATACTTACTACGTGAAGGGCTTTTACCCGACAGGGTGATAAAAACCGGCAGTCCGATGTATGAAGTGCTCACTACTTACAAAGAACAAATTGATCAATCAGACGTACTCAAACGGCTTAACCTTGAAAAAGAAAAGTATTTTGTAGTATCTGCGCATCGCGAAGAGAACATCAATTCAAAAAATTTCGACAAGCTGGTTTTGTCGCTCAACTTAATTGCCGAAAAATACCAATTGCCAATCATTGTTTCCACGCATCCGCGCACCAGAAACAAAATCAATGAAAAAGGAATTGAATTCAATCCGCTAATACAGTTAATGAAACCATTGGGTTTTCACGATTACAACCACCTTCAAAAGAATGCCTTAGCTGTTCTTTCCGATAGCGGAACAATCTCTGAAGAATCGTCCATTATGAACTTTCCTGCATTGAATATCCGTGATGCACATGAACGTCCGGAGGCCATGGAAGAAGCATCGGTAATGATGGTAGGAATGAATACAGAACGGATTCTTCAAGGCTTGTCTATACTTGAAACACAAAAAAGAAATACAGAACGCACATTGCGTCAAGTATCGGATTATTCTATGCCAAATGTGTCGGATAAAGTGGTGCGGATTATTTTAAGTTATACCGATTATATCAAAAGAGTTGTTTGGAATGAATAAGATTCTAATTCATAGCATTGCCTTCAGTCCCGACGGTGTTTCAACAGCATATCTATACAATGACCTTGCTCTGAAATTCAAAGAAAAAGGCTTTAAGGTTAAAGTTTTAACCACCACACCTCATTTTAATGTTGTACAAGATGAACTAAATAAGCAACCACTTAAACGGTATTTATTGGGCTTGTATTACTCAAGCAATTATAAAGGAATTTCGGTAATCCATGTTCCCCAAAAAAAATTCAAAAGTTCTGTTCTGAGGATGTTTGGTTTTTTATATTGGCACTTTGCTTCATTCATCCTTGGCCTTTTTGAAAAAAAAATTGATATTATTTTATCACCCTCTCCACCTTTAACAATTGGTTTTATCAATATCATTCTGGGTAAATTGAAGGGGGCTAAGGTGATCTACAATGTTCAGGAAATATATCCTGATTTATTAATCGAAAGTGGTGGACTAAAATCTAAAGGACTAATTCATATTTTAAAATGGTTAGAGAAGTTTGTTTACAAATACTCAGATAAAATAACAACGATTGACAAGGTTTTTTATGATACTATAGCCAATAGATTTGATGACAAAACAAAATTGCATATCATTCCAAACTTTGTAGATACAAGTATCTACATGCCATTATCACCAGAAAAGATTGAAATTGATGATAATTATTTTCCCATTTCAAACTCATTGAAATTAATGTATGCTGGTAATATTGGACATGCTCAAGATTGGAACACATTGGTAAAGATTGCAATGCATTTAAAACAAGAAAAAATTGACTTCTTCATTATTGGAGAAGGTGTTATGAAACCTTTTCTTGAGAAAGAAATAAAAAATAATCAGCTAACTAATATTCACATTATCCCATATCAAAAAAGGGAATCTATGCCTTCTTTAATAGCTTATTCCGATTTGCAATTTATTTTTATGTCACCCCAGACTGCTAGTCACGGTTTTCCTTCAAAAGTATATACTATCATGGCATGTGCAAAACCTATGTTGGTTTGTTCAAGCACTAATACTCCTATAATCAACTTTTTGAAAGATAAAAACTGTGCCTATTTAATAGAAGAAAATGACACTAGTACAAAAACAGACAAAATTGTTAAGTTGCTTAAATCAATAAAAAAAGAAGAACTAACAGAAATGAGCAAAAACGGATTGGATACTATAAATTTGAATTATTCAAAAGAGGTTGTTACTGAAATGTATATAAACCTTGTGAATTCGTTGCTATCATGAACATCCTTATAACCGGAGCTTTCGGTTTTGTGGGCAGTAACCTGTCGCAAAGCCTCAAGAAACATGGAAAACCCAAGCTACTGGCACTAGATGTAAAAGAACGGCCGGAACACTTTTATGATTCGTTTTACTCATGGAACAAACTCGATAAAATTGATTGGGACACCATAGATACCATTATCCATTTGGCAGGCAAAGCACAAGATACAAAGAATGAACCCAATTAGTGGGCGAGTTTGAAATTTGTACTTGGTTTTGTGTTGAATAATTGCCATTTTGTGTTTGGTTTTGTGTAGAATAATAGCGTAATTATAATTGGTTTTGTGAAAAAACGACTATCTTTATGCTCATATCAAAAATAAAAAGATCATGTTTCAACGCAATGCAATATTGTTATTACACGACTGGAAAACCAGACCCAATAGAAAACCACTAATAATCAGGGGGGCAAGGCAAGTAGGAAAAACAACCTTGGTAAATGAGTTTGCCAAGGAGTTTGATACCTATCTGCATTTAAATTTGGAGAAAAGTGCCGACAATGAATTATTTGATAAAAATGATACTGTTGAGGATATTTTAACGTCAATCTATTTACTGCAAAATAAGAGAAAGATAAATGGAAGTGTATTGCTGTTTATTGATGAAATACAGAATTCAGCTCGTGCAGTGGCTTTGTTACGATACTTCTACGAAGAATTACCTCATATTTATGTAATTGCAGCCGGGTCGTTGTTAGAAAGTTTAATGGATCGTCATATAAATTTTCCAGTTGGAAGAGTTGAATATTTAGCATTACGTCCTTGTTCGTTTAGCGAGTTTTTGGGGGCGGTGGGTGAAACAGAACTCAAAAAAGCAATAGAATCAATCAGTTTGCCGTCATCCATACATGGAAAAGCAATGAAGCTTTTTAATGAATATGTTTTGGTTGGCGGGATGCCCGAAGCAGTAGCATTTTATGCCCAAACAAAGGATCTGGTATCATTAAACAGTATTTATGAAACATTGATAACCGGATACAGAGATGATTCGGAAAAATATGCACTGAATCCCAGTTCTGAGCATGTGATACGGCATATATTGACTTATGGGTGGCAATATGCCGGTCAGCGTATTAAGTTTGAAAAATTTGCAAATTCAAATTATAAATCGCGTGAAATGGGAGAAGCCTTGCGAACATCGGAAAAAGCTTTACTATTAGAGTTATCTTATCCTACCACCTCTGCATTAGCACCTATTCAACCTGATTTAAAAAAATCACCAAAATTACTGTGGCTCGACACCGGATTAGTAAATTATTCAGCCGGATTGCAAAAGGAATTATTTGGCATAAAGGATATTAGTGAATCGTGGAAAGGCAAAATAGCAGAACATATTGTTGCGCAAGAATTATTATCGTTATCTGCAAAAGTATCTGAAAAACGCTATTTTTGGGTTCGTGAGGCAAAAAATTCTCAAGCTGAAATTGATTTTATATTTCAATACGGAGGTCAATTAATTCCAATTGAAGTGAAATCAGGTAATTGTTCTACTCTAAAATCCTTACATTCTTTTATGGAAAGTTCAACACAGGATATTGCCATCCGTTTTTGGAATAATCCGGTTACCAACGACTTGATCACACTTCCTTCCGGGAAAAAATACACCTTGCATAATCTTCCTGTTTATTATGCGGGTCAGTTGACAGCATTTTTGAAAAAACAGAAATTAGAGATTTATTAAAAGGTAATAAGCAAATAATTAAATGAATATACTAATCACCGGTGCCTTTGGCTTTATAGGAACCAACCTTTCTAAGTCACTTAAAACAAGATCAAAACAACATATAATTGCTCTGGATATTAAGGAATCTGAAAGTCACTGCTTTGATTTGTTCTATTCATGGAATGAATTGGAGATTATTGATTGGGGAAAAATAGATGCAATCATCCATTTAGCCGGCAAAGCCCACGATACCAAGAACACAACAGAAGAACAAGCCTATTTCGACATTAATTTAGGGCTAACCCAAACCATTTTCGAGAAATTTCTAGCATCGAATGCTACAAAATTTATTTTCTTTAGCTCGGTAAAAGCAGTAGCCGATTCTGTTAAGGGAGACTTTCTAAGCGAGGACGCTGAACCTAAACCGGGAACGGCTTATGGAAGGTCGAA
>SKHV01000259.1 GCA_007116765.1 Prolixibacteraceae bacterium
GCTGAATTGGCAACTTTTGCCGCATTGGTTTTGAATGAACGAGAAGATTTCAAGGCCAATTTAAGTGAAAACAAAAAGGAATTGATTGACATACTGAAGGTTGGCACCTCGGCTGGAGGAGCAAAACCCAAAGCAATCATCGCCTACAACGAAAATACGAAGGAACTGCGTTCGGGTCAGGTAAAAGCACCCGTCGGGTTCGGCTATTGGTTGCTAAAATTCGATGGTCTGGAAGCCGGAAAAATCAAGGAGAACCCCATCGGAATTGGCCGTATCGAATTTGCCTACTATCGAATGGCCCTCGATTGTGGGATACACATGACCAAGAGCAAACTTTGGCACGAAGACAACCGATCGCACTTCATGACCAAACGCTTTGACCGCACCGATGCAGGGGAAAAACTCCACACCCAAACCCTTTGCGCCATGGCACATTACGACAGGGACAAGCGCTATTCGTACGAGCAAGTTTTCGAGGTTATGCGCAAACTATATTTGTCGTACCCCGAAATGGAACAAATGTATCGGCGCATGGTGTTTAACGTAATGACACGCAACCACGACGACCACACAAAGAACCATGCCTTTATGATGGACAAACAAGGTCACTGGTCATTAGCCCCGGCTTACGACTTATGCTATTCATATTCACCCTTGGGTACTTGGACTCGCCAACATCAACTTTCGTTAAATGGCAAACGTGATCATTTCTCAAACGACGATCTGTTGGCCATAGCCAAAAAAGCAGACATTCGCAATCCACAACAAATTATCGAGCAGATTTCAGAAGTCGTTTCGCGATGGAAACACTATGCCAATGAAGCCGATGTACCCAAAAGTTTTACACAGCAAATTTCAGAAAATCTGATTTTGTTTTAGACATTACATGCCTGGCTCCTTCCCGCAAACGTTTCGATATTGGAGATATGGAATCGTATAAGAAGGCAAACAAGCTGTTTCTACAACAATAAAAACGCCGGCTGGTGCGGTCCCGATGACTATCGTGGATGCAATCCGCGCCTCTCAAACCATGGATTTGTAATCCATTAAATCTCGCTAACATTTGAATTCCTGCCTGTCGGTTTACCCGCCGTAGGAGGGTCTACCCGCCGTAGGAGGGCAAGCAGATGTAATTCAATGTTAAATTGGATATTGGATATTGGATATTGATTATTGGATATTTCCCAAATCTAACCCGATTTGCATCTTACCGCTCACAGTCTCAATACTCCCCCCACCAGAAAATTGAAAAAACCTTTCTTAAACTGAGCCAGACATAAAAATTAGTTTTGAAATTCAAAATTTAATTTGTTATTTTGTAACAAATAATAAACATGAGAATTGTAACTTTTACAAAAATTAACGAATTTGTTAAAGAACATCCCGATTCAGAAACCGCACTAAAAGAATGGTTTAAAAGAACAAAAAATGCAAAATGGACTTGTTTTGCAGATGTGAAAAACACTTTTAACACCGTGGATAATGTTGGAAACAACAGGTTTGTGTTTAATATTAGAGGTAATACATATCGCTTGGTTGCAATTATCATTTTTGCTTCGGCAAAAGTTTATATTCGGTTTATTGGAAGTCATGCCGAATACGATAAAATTAACTGTTCAAAAATATAATAGTATGGGAGCAATTAAAAACGAAATACAATACAACGCAACGAGTAAACGCATAGAGGAACTTTTGGCAATAGTTGGAAATGATACACCAACTGATAATAAAGACTTTATAGAATTGGACTTACTATCTGATTTGCTTGCTGATTATGAAGAAGCTTACCTGCCAATTGAATCTCCTACCTTGGTTGAAGTTATTAAATTACGAATGTTTGAAATGGGATTAACTCAGGCAAAACTATCAAAGCTTTTAGGAGTTAGCCCGTCAAGAGTTAGTGAATACCTTAATGGCAAAAGTGAACCTACTTTACAAGTAGCACGAACCATTAGTCAAAAATTAAATATTGATGCGAATTTAGTTCTTGGGATATAGCTTTTTTCCTCCCGGCCTAATCACGCACAGCGTGAAACAATTAGCCATATAAAACCAATTTATGCACAACAACCACCTAATCATCATGGCAGGGGGCGTAGGAAGCCGCTTTTGGCCCATGAGCACCGCACAAAAACCCCGCTGGTGCGGTCCCGATGACTATCGTGGATGTTATCCGCACCTTTCAAACTATGGATTTGTAATCCATTAAACCTCGCTAACATTTGAATTCCTGCCTGTCGGTTTACCCGCCGTAGGAGGGTCTACCCGCCGTAGGAGGGCAAGCAGATGTAATTCAATGTTAAATTGGATATTGGTTATTTAATATTGTACCCTTTTCGGCCGAAAAAAAATACAAACTTTTATCATCACCTTACCGCGGCCGATTTAAAATGCTGGCGCATTTTACCGGGGGCTTCACCCCCTCCTACCAATATGTCGCCGTCCGCGAAAGCTTTCGGGACGGCTTTTTGTTAACGTAAACCAATAAATACGCATAAACACAAAACATACACTCAGTACCCATCTACCTGGGGAGCTCTAACGTATATAAAAGTAACTTAAAAAAGCCTGAAATCATTAAATTTCAGTCTTTTTATGTTTTTACGCTCCCCAAAATATTTGATATATCTCAATATAAAAGGTGTCAAAATCGAGACTTTTTTTTGAAAATATAAAAATAGGTCTCGACAAGCATTTCAACGTATGAAGTTTTATATGTTCATGTCTAAAAAAAATTTTTAAGTTCCACAAAATGTTTGATAACTCATTTCAAAATCCGTGTTTGAAGGTTTCATAAAATCCCTTAAATTATTTTGGTATTGGTAGGGTTGTGATAAAACACCTAAAAGTTTTTCAAATAAAGATAAATTTCCGTTAACCGCCTCGTCAAGTGCCTGCTCAACTATGTGATTTCTTGGAATAAATACCGGGTTATGCGTTTTCATTAATTGTTTTGCTTGTTGCATGCCGCATGAATTATTAATCGCATCTTTCCACTTCAATAACCAAGGTTTAAAATCGGATCTATTTATTGGGCTATCCTCCATACTTAGCTCTTGTGATAAAGCCCAAAATGTATTGGTATAGTCCATTTTCAGCTTTTCCATTAAATCGAACAGCTCGTCTACCAATAAGTATAGTTCGGGTTTGTTGCTTACGAAACCTAATTTGTTGAGCATTATGCCATAATACTTTTCATTCCAAATTTCATTAAATCCATCAATTGCAGTTTGTGCAAGATGCAAGGATTTTTCTTTGTCGGGGTGTATGATTGGCAGTAAGGCTTCTGCAAATTTCGCAATATTCCATTTTATAATATTGGGTTGATTTCCAAAAGCGTATCTTCCATTGATGTCAATAGAACTAAAAACCGTATCAGGATGATAGGCATTCATAAAGGCACAAGGTCCATAATCAAAAGTTTCACCACTTATTGAAGTATTGTCTGTATTCATTACCCCATGAATAAAACCAACACGCATCCAGTTGGCCACTAATTCAATCTGATTTGCAATTACTTTGTGGAGTAAGCCAATAACAGGGTTTTCATCTTCCTCAATATCAGGATACAATCTTTTAATGGTGTATGCAGTAAGTGCCTTCAAATCATCGGAAGATCCGAAATGAGCTGCATATTCAAATGTACCGACTCTTATATGACTTTTCATAACTCTTACAAGTACCGCGCCTTCGTGAATAACTTCACGATATACGGGTTGGCCTGTTTTTATCACGGCAAGGCTTCTTGATGAAGGTATGTTTAAATGGTGCATAGCCTCGCTTATCAGGTACTCTCTGAGCATAGCTTTCAATGTTGCTAGCCCATCACCACCTCTTGAGTAGATTGTTTTTCCACTACCTTTAAGTTGAATATCAAATCGTTTTTTGTTTTCAGTAATGTGCTCACCCATGATGATGGCTCTTCCGTCTCCTAATTTGGTAAAATGACCAAACTGATGTCCTGCGTAAGCTTGAGCAAATGATTTTGTGTTTTTATTCCATCCCTCATCAAAAAACAATGTAAGTAAATCGTCAGGTTTTTTACTTGAAACGTTCAATTCATCACACAGTTTTTCATTCGATAGAAATATTTCAGCATGAGTAAAAGAGCTTGGCTTTACTATACTATAAAACTTATTGGGAAGCGATAAATAAGAATCATCAAAATTAAATAGATTGCTTGTGTGCATCTTGTTGCTTTTTATTTGTTGATAAAGTGTGCTTTGTCGTTCCCTACAATGCCCGATATTGTGTGCAATTTATTATTTTGTTTTGCAATTCCCAATACAAAGGAGGTAGAATTCGAGACATGTAACAAGCCTGTTTGTCACTTATTGTGAAACCTTTATTGCACTTAGAAAAATTCAGTAACTATGCTTCTACATTTTATGGATAACCGACAATAAAGTATCGGCTTTCAATTCGGTTTCGTCCCACTCGTCGGCGGGGTTCGAATCGGGGGTTATACCGGCACCAACGTACAATACAAGCCTGTCGGGTAAAACCTGCATACAACGCAGGTTTACATACAAAAGCAAACGTTCGTCGATATTCACCGGTCCTAAAAATCCCGAGTAGTATTTCCGGTTGTGTTTTTCGGTTTTCAGAATAAAATCCATAGCCGGCTGTTTGGGTAATCCACACACTGCAGAGGTAGGATGTAATTCCATTACAAGTTGTCCGGTTAAACTGCCAATACGATTGTATTTCAGCGAAAAATCGGTCCGCAAATGCACTAAGTTGCCCGCCTTTTTGGTGTATGGCCCCACTTTCTGATACTTTAGTACATCGAACTTATCCAATATCTTTTCGATATAACATGTAACCAATTGCTGCTCTATGCGCTCTTTCCTGCTCCAGTTATTCAGGTTCAGGTTATCGGCGCTAAACTGGCGAGTACCGGCCAAAGAAACCGTTTCGAGTTCGTTTTTATTGGTACATAAAAGCGGCTCGGGAGTTGCCCCTATCCATAATTGCTCTTGTATGTTGAAAATATAGATGAACGCATTGGGATACGACGAAATAAGTATCTGGAATATTTGGGTGAGCTTCGACCTGTAATTTCGTTCAAGTACTTTGATGCGCGAAAGCACCGCTTTTTCAAATTGTTGTTCTTCAATGGCATGTTGAATGCTTTCCACTTGCCGGGTAAAATCAAGTTTGCTTACCACGCCATTGTCGAAAAATGCTTCTGAAAGAGGGGTTTCGGGCAATTCAAGTAAATCGTTAAAGTCGATATAATCGGTACTAATGTAGTTTAAATGGGGCTCAATGATGTAACTGTTATTTTGCTCACACTCTTTAAAAGGCGAAACAACAAAACCACGCAGTTCAGATAATTGCGAGGCGACATCAATTTTTCTAAGGGTGTTGTTTTTTTGCACAATAAGCCTCACCGCATCGGAGTGCGGTAAGCGATAGGCCGCAAAAATCAAATTGCGATCAATGCAATACTGAACTGCTTCTAAAAATCTCATTTACCGTGTTAGCTCTTTTCAACTATAGCATTTGTAACACGTGCTACCGAAATAAGTTTACCGTTTTGGTCTTTAATTTCCACATCCCAAACATGAGTTGTACGCCCTTTGTGTAATATTTTTGCAGTAGCGGTAACCCAGCCCTCGCGCACCGACGATATATGGCTGGCCGAAACATTCATGCCAAAAACATTGAATTTTTCAATGTCGACGTATAACAACGAGGCTCCGCTGCCCACGGTTTCGGCCAAAGCAAGCGATGCACCGCCGTGCAGGTAGCCCATGGGCTGAATGGTTTTTTCGTTAACAGGCATACGGGCGCTTAAGCTATTGGCTGTAGCATCGGTAAATTCAATATCGAGGTGAGATATCAATGAATTTTTACAAAATTGATTAATCTCTGAAAGGTTCATCATTACAGAATTTCTTTAATATCATCAATAAGTTTTGAAGCCAAATTGCTTGCTTCTTTCTCGCTTTTTGCTTCGGAATAAATCCGGATAATGGCTTCGGTATTCGATTTTCGAAGGTGCACCCAGCTATCCGCAAAATCAATTTTTACCCCGTCTATGTCGTTAATTTTTTCGTGACTGTACTTTTCTTTTATTTTCAGCAAAATATCATCCACATCGATTTCGGGTGTGAGTTCAATTTTGTTTTTCGACATGTAATAATTGGGGTATGTTTTCCTCAACTCGGAGCATTTCATTTTCTTTTCGGCCAGTAAGGTCAGGAAAAGTGCTATTCCAACCAGCGCATCGCGGCCATAATGCGAAGCCGGGTAAATTACGCCACCATTACCTTCGCCGCCAATTACGGCATTGGTAGCCTTCATTTTCTCCACCACGTTTACTTCGCCAACTGAAGCAGCAGTATATGTTTGCCCGTGTTTCTCACTAATATCGTGCAGTGCCCTTGTCGATGAAAGGTTTGAAACTGTGTTGCCGGGTGTTTTCGACAGCACGTAATCGGCCACGGCTACCAGCGTGTATTCTTCATTGAACATGCTACCGTCCTCGTTCAAAATTACCAAGCGGTCAACATCGGGGTCGAGCACAAAACAAACATCCACATCCTCGGCCTTTACCCTTTTAGCTACATCCACCAAATTTTCACTTATTGGCTCAGGCGTATGCGCAAAATAACCCGATGGCTCGCAGTTAATTTCAAGCACATTGCCCACACCCAAGGCATGCAATAATTGGGGAACAATAATACCTCCAACCGAATTCACCGCATCAACAGCCACTCTAAAGTTGGCCGCTTTTATCATTTCAGCATCAACCAAAGCCAATTTCAGCACTTCGGAAATATGATACTGGGTGTAATCTTTCATTACTACCTTTCCAATTTGCTCAACTTCAGCAAAAATGAAACTTTCTTCATCGGCAATTTTCAATATTTCAGCACCTTCTTTTTCATTCAGGAATTCGCCTTTATCATTGAGCAATTTCAGGGCGTTCCACTGTTTCGGGTTATGACTCGCGGTAAGGATAATACCACCATCGGCATGCTCGGCAGGAACAGCCAGTTCGGTTGTTGGAGTTGAAGCCAGCCCAATGTTTACCACGTTGCAACCCATTGCCGTAAGTGTTGAAACTACAAGGGCACTCACCATTTTACCCGAGATACGAGCATCGCGTCCAACTACAATTTTCACCCGGTTTTTCCCAGCTTGTTGTTGAATAAAAGTAGCGTAAGCCGCGCTGAATTTAACCACGTCGATTGGAGACAGCCCTTCTCCGGGTTTTCCTCCAATGGTACCGCGAATTCCAGAAATTGATTTTATGAGAGTCATTTTTTTGTTGTTTTTAATGAAATGGAATAATTATTTCACAAATTTCACAAATTGGAGCAAATAAAAAAATATTGCTAATGTAAAAAGATGAATGAAAAGCAGATCCTTCAATATTTTGTTTACTCTTTCCACCAATTATCTAGCGGTGCATCATTCAAAGTAAAAGTTTGGCCAATTATCGGTATTACGGCTTGCAATTTATGCTCACGAGCAGCGGCTGTGAAACGCTTAGGAGGTTCGTTCCAATTATGCTGGCTGAGCCTGA
>SKHV01000085.1 GCA_007116765.1 Prolixibacteraceae bacterium
GAAGCGGGGTTATGTACAACCTGACAGCCGTTATCTGCCAGTATTTTTATTTCTTCATCGTCGAGGTACAACGCATGTGCCAAACTAACATCAGGACCTAAAAACCCAATTGAATCTAGATATTTCACCGGACGCAGGCCATAGCTCTTGAGTGAGTCGGCCACTTCGCCTTTAGTTTCCGATATGTGAGTATGTACGCGCAAACCGTTATCGGTAGCATATTCTCTAATCCAGATGAGTAAACTTTTCGATACAGAATAGATTGCGTGAGGAGCCATGGCAAATTTTACCCTTGAGCTAAAAACATTTGCGTTTTTATGGTAGCGCTGTACCTCTTTTTTATATGCTGAAGCTCTTTCGCTATTACCAAAATCAAAACCGGCATAAGTAAGCATACCCCGAATGCCCATTTCTTCCACTGCGCGAGCCGTGCCGTTTAAAAAATGGTACATGTCAATCATGGTGGTTGTGCCTGTTTTAATCATTTCGAGGCAGGCAAGTTTTGCACCCCAGTATACGTCTTCTTCGGAGATTTTTTTCTCCAGAGGCCATATTTTTTCCTGCAACCAGGGCATAAGGTGCATATCGTCGGCATAACCGCGCATGAGGGTCATGGCCGCATGGGTGTGGCCGTTTATCATCCCGGGCACTATGGCTTTTCTGCTGGCGTCAATTACTTTTTCGGCATCGGATTGGATATTTGGTGCAATTTGTTTTATGATATTGCCTTCAATAAGGATATCGGTAATTGAATGGTTTAGTTCGCCGTTTTTTATATGGATTCGCATGATGATGTCTGTTTTTGATTCTTCAAATATCGCATATTATTATCAATTAATGCGATAAAAAACACAAGGTTTACATTTCAATTTGGTCGATTTTATTAAATGGAACAACGCTAACCGACTGGCTCCTTTTCTGTTCAATATCGCCTGCATAAACCAAATAGCCTCCTTCATTTCCCGTTAGTTTCTGCCAATATCGGATTCCCTTAAAAAAATCATCGTTTATTGTTTGCCCCGATTTTATTTCAACCGGAACTCGTCTGTTTCCTTTTTTGATTAGCAAATCTATTTCGTTTCCATTATTATCGCGCCAGAAATATAAGTTGTTTGTCTTTCCGCTATTGAATGACTTTTTCAGGAAATCAAGAACTATAAGATTTTCAAACAAAGCACCTCTGAAAGGGTGTATTGTTAATAGTGAAATATCATCAATTCCCATTAAAGCAGCAGCAAGTCCTGTATCGTAAAAGTATAACTTGGGCATTTTTACTATTCTTTTGTTGAAATTTTTATGATAGGGCTGGAGCCTGAATACAATAAAACTTGCTTCAAGTACACCAATCCATGAACTAATTGTTTTAGCATCAACGCCTGTTTCAGTAGCCAGGCTGTTCATATTTAATAATTGCCCAATACGACCGGCACAAAGCCTTAGAAAACGTTCAAAAGTATATAAGTCGTTGATGTTTTTGATTAAGCGAACATCACGTTCAATATAAGTTCTGATGTAGTTGGCGTAAAACTTTACCGGATCAACTTTGTTTTGATAAATTTCCGGATATCCGCCTTGAAACATCAACTGATTGCTTTGATTCGCTTCAGGCATAATTTCACCTATCGACAAGGGCAATAAGAACAAATAAGCGACCCTTCCGGCCAAACTTTGAGAAATACTGTTATTGAGCAAGAAATTATTCGAACCTGTAAGAATAAATAATCCATTTTCTTTTGTTTCGTCTAAAACCTGTTGCAGGTATGAAAATAATTCAGGAACTCGCTGTACTTCATCTAAAATAGCACCATTGGGATAAGTTGACAAAAAACCCCGTGGATCATCAGCAGCAAATCGCCTTATGTCAGGGTTTTCCAAGCTCACATAAGTTTTATCACTAAAAACTTTTCTTACAATAGTTGTTTTTCCCGATTGCCTGGGTCCGGTTACAGCAACGGCTCTGAATTGTTTGGCCAATTCTTTTAATTCTTTTTCAGCTTCCCTGTTAATCATGCCTCAAATATACAATATTGGAATCATATTCCAATATTGTATAAATCTAAAAACACAACATCACTTTCATTGCACCTTTAGTTTTAGCTGCTTCGAAAGCTTCCAATGCATTGTCAAAAGGGAAAATCCGATTAATGAGCGAACTCAAGTCAACACCTGTTGCCAAATAGTTAATTGCAGGTTGAAACAAGCCGCAGCGTGAACCTACAATGGTGATTTCGTTCACAACTACCGAAGTCATATCGATGTTTTGGCTCGAAGCTATGGTGCTTTTTAAAACCAGTACCCCGCGAGGTTTGGTGTGCGAAAGCGAAAAATTAAAACCATTGGCACTACCGGTGGCTTCAATCACAATATCGTATTGTTTTTGGGGCATTTGATCGAGCAAGACAATTTGGCTTCCATTGGCTTTCGCCAGTTCCAATTTATTGGGGTGCTTGCCTACATGTGTTATTTTAGCAGCAGTAGTGCTTACTGCATGGTTAATGAGCAGGCCAAGTTTGCCGTCGCCTACAATCAATACTTTGTCATTGGCCGAAAAATCAACTTGTTCCAATATTTCGAAACCGGCCGCCAATGGTTCGCAAAGTGTAGCCATTTCGTTGCTCACATTTTCAGGAACAAGCAGCAAGTTTTCGACGGGCAGGGTTAGGTATTCGGCAAAAGCACCATCGCGCTTGGCAATGCCTAAGGTTGTTCGTTTGGGGCAATGCCGCCCCATTCCAACACGGCAATATTCGCACGAAGGTTCACCGCAAGCGCAGTTAATATCGCCCACCACCCGTTGCCCCAGTAAGGTTTGGTCTTTATCATTTATTTCTTCAACAACACCAACAAATTCGTGCCCGGGTATGCCCTTAAAGTTCATATAGCCTTTGGTGATTTCGATATCGGTATTGCAAATGCCCGCCATAAGCACTTTTACTAATGCTTCCCCGGCATGAATTTCAGGCTTACGAATATTTGATTTCAGGTTTATTTTTTTTCCGTCGAAAACAAGTGCCTTCATGATTTAGGTTCTAAGTTTAATTACAAACAAAGCTTCAATATAAGCCATAAATCGTTGTTGTTCAACTCTACAGGATGGTTTTTCAAACTTGTTGCTTTTATTATTTCAGGAAAATGGTTTTCGGAAATCCCAAAGTCAGAAAGCTTTGGCAATTGAAATTTGGCACTCAGTTTTTCAATGTATTCCATCAGAAAATTGGCAGCTTCATTTCCACTTGAGTGAGGTGCTATAAGCTGTGCCACTTTTTCGTATTTTGCTAAAACATAATCATTATTTTTTTTGCGCAAGATCTCAATGCTCACCCGGTTGGCCGCGGCCATTAGCGTGCCGCACACAATGCCATGCGTCACAGGGTGCAAGCTGCCCAAGGGTTGGGCAAAACCATGCACCACGCCTAACCCGGCGTTGGCCAGCGTTATGCCCGAAATCATTGCCGCATAGCTCATATTGGCACGTGCTGCAATGTTACTGCCATTGTCAACGGCAGTTTCTATCGAGTTCATTAGCCGTTGTAGGGCATCAAGTGCAAGGGCATCGGTAAGTGGGGTAGAGTTTGTTGAAAGGTACGATTCGAGCAACTGGGTAAATGCATCCATGCCCGAGGCTGCTGTTACAGAGGGAGGGCAGTTAATGGTAAGTGCAGGGTCAACCAGTGCAATGTCGGGAACAAAATTGTTGTGGCGCAATGATTTTTTAAAACCCCCGGCACCCCGGCGGCTGATTACCGCATTTTTGGTGCACTCACTGCCGGTGCCCGAGGTGGTGGGTACAGCTACAAGTGGCACTTTTTTGCCCGAAGGTTCGCGTGTGCCAACCCCTTCGAGGTAATCAACAATTGAGCCTTCTTCGCACAGCATAGCCGAAATGGCTTTGCCGGCATCAAGCACACTGCCGCCACCTATGGGCACAATTATCTGCGGTGTAAATTGCTTATGTTCCCGCACGGCTTCATCCACATCATAGGGCGAGGGTTCTTCTACTATTTGAACAATACGTTTGGAAATATTCAGCTTGTTAAATTCCGAGAAAAGTGATTTCGCGGATTTGCTGTTCAAAAAGGATGAGCTGCCGGTTACCAGCAGCACTCTTTCGCCGTATTGAGAAACAATTTTTGGGAGGGAATTAAATTTCCCTGCACCAAATATTATGTGTGGGTTTGATGCAAAATTGAAATTCATGTTAATATTATTTTTCAAGCATAATTATCCGGTAGTTACCCCGCTTTTCTACTTTTTGGTCACTAATAACTTTCAATTTGGTTTTATTCAGCAAGGGTTCAAAATTCATGGCTATATTACTAAAAAACACATTGGTAAAAAGGTTGAAGAATTTTCTTGCAGCCGAAGGTTTTTTGTTTTTTGGTACAAATTTATCAAGTACTGAAATTTTACCTCCTTTTTTTACCACTCGCTCAGCTTCCTGTATTGTTTTTACAGGGTCGGGGATAACGGTAAGTACCATATGTAGCAAAACTTTGTCGAAAGTATTTTTAGGGAACTCAAGGTTTTGTCCATCCATAAGCATTGTCTTTAAATTATGCTTCACTTTTTTATTCCGTTTTTTAGTGAGCTTTACCATAGCCGGAGTAATGTCGGTAGCAATTATTTCGCATCCCGGTGACATATAGTCAATATCCATGCCGGTACCTGCGCCTACAATCAACACTTTTTCGCCGGGTTTTACATCGAGCAGTTCCATTGTGCATTTACGTGCACCGTTAAGTACTTTGGCCGACCAGCTATAGGTAGGGGCATAAACTGAATATCGTATGCGGTTTAGTTTGTTGCTGTTAATTCCCATAAATTATAGTGTGAAGTGAATTAACGAATTAATTGTGGCTGTGTGGACCTATGTATTTTTCGAGCAAATGCGAAATTGATTTTGGTTCACCTATTATTGTAAGTATGTCGTTGTTTTCGAGCATTGTATTGCCATGAGGGGTTATGGTGCTGCCCCTGCGTTCAATAAGTGCAACAAGTACGTCCGACGGGAATTTTACTTCCATCAATTGTTTTCCAATCAATTCCGACTGTACAGTGCCTTTGCGTAATTGTACGGAGATAAAGCGTTCGTTGTGGAGCAGGTATTCTTTTATCTGACGGTGTTTTTCAAAGCTCATCATGCTTTCAATGAAATCGTCACGCTCAATAATATCGGTGATGCGCGATAGCATCCTTAGTTGCTGACGTGCTTCGCTTGATGGGTTTACAAGGAAAAAGAAAACTTGAATGTAGTCTTCGGAAGAAATGGCTCCTTTGCTAACTGGCTTTCTAATGCCTTTTTCTTTTATCACTACAATTTGCAGTGAAGGGTAATCGATTTTTTCGTTTTTGGCATACAAAATTGAAACTTTTGGGACTACCAGTGCAGGTTCAATTGCCGATGTGGCGTAAAATTCTTTCACAAACGAATTTTTATCGACCCCTGTTTCAATTGAAAATGTTTCCGAAATTTCTTCAACCAGTTCTTCGTAATTCATTTTTTTGTTGATGTAAGAAACCCTGGCACGTATAATCGTTTCGTCGAAGGGGTCGCCATGTCTTAAGCCTTTCTCTTTCAGAATTCCCATAAATTCGCTTTCGAGGTCGGAATACTGATATTTTCCGAGCAGTGCAAACCAGTGGTAAATAGCTCCTTCGCGATGTATTTTTTTGCGTACATAATAGTGGTACCAAAGGTATCCGGCAACAATCATAGCTGCGCTAAAGAGTATAGCGGTCCATCCCATATAAGCTATTAGTACAACTGAAATAATAATTCCGGCAATTTGCATCCCCGGGTATAATGGTGATTTATAGCCCGGGTCGTACGATTCGATTTTACTGTTACGGAAAACGATTACCGAAAAGTTTATGAGCATAAAAATAATAAGCTGAAAAGTACTGGCAAGTTTTGCAATACCACTTTCTGAAAGTACCAAAATGAAGAAAAGGATGATGCCTGTTGTTAGTAAAACGGCAGCCGTAGGTATTCCTCGCTTATTTACAGTTGAGAATTTGTTAGGGAAAAGCTTGTCGCGACTCATTGCAAAAGGGTATCGCGATGAAGATAAAAGCCCTGCATTTCCGGTTGAAGCGAATGCCGCCATTGCTGCACCTGTAACAAGATACATGCCTGTGTTCCCGGGTAGCCAACGGAAGAGCCCTTTTACTGCTGTTGCTGCGGGTGCCAGGTCGCTTGCAAAATCGGCAGGGTTTATTAATGCTACCATCACAAAAACACCCAAGAAATATACTACGGCTGTTACTGATAACGAAAGCAACATTCCCAGTGGGATATTTCGTTCGGGGTTTTTAATTTCTTCGGCCACGCTGGCAATTTGTGTAAGCCCAAGGTACGATACAAAAACAAAGCCAGCCGTGGTCAAAATTCCTTCAGCTCCATTTGTAAAAAAAGGGGTAAAATTATCGTTCAGTGCAGGACGGTCGATGGCTTGTGTGAAAAAAATCGAAAAAAGGCCATCGATAATAAAGGTACCGACAACCACGAGCAGGAAAATTACCAGGAAATTCTGCATTTTCGATGTTTTTTTTGCTCCAATGAGGTTTAATCCCATAAAAACCAACGTGGCCATTATGGCAATGGTTTTTACCGGCACTTCCCAGAAAATTGAGGCATATGCGCCAATACCAATAATGGCAAAGGCGGTTTTAAACATCAGTGAAAGGTAGGTTCCTAGTCCCCCTATAGTACCCATGAGCGGGCCAAGGCTGCGGTCAAGGAAATAATAGGCGCCACCGGAGCGGGGCAGTGCTGTTGAAATTTCAGCAATACTGAACATAGCAGGCATAATCAATAAGCCCGAAACCAGGTATGCAACAAAAACCGATGGTCCGGTGTACATTGAAGCTAAGCCGGGTAAAAGAAAAAAGCCTGAGCTAAACATGGCTCCTGTACTTATTGCAAATACATCAAATAGTCCTAATTCTTTTTTTAGTTTTTCCGGCTTTTTCATTTGTCTCGGAGCGCTTCAATTGTTTAATTAACAACAACAAGTGTAAATGAAGGTATATTAGCTGGCTTTCAGGAGTTTCATCCCAATCTTTTCAATCCTGTCGCGTGCATAATCTTCCGTAATAGTTAATTTTTTGCTGCCATTTGAAGGCATTTCGAACATGGCATCCACCATTATGGTTTCGCATATTGAACGTAAGCCACGAGCTCCCAGTTTATATTCTGTTGCAATATTCACAACATAATTCAGAGCATCTTCTTCAAATACTAAATCAATATTGTCGAGTTCGAACAGTTTCAGATATTGCTTTACTATTGCATTTTTGGGTTCTGTAAGTATCCTTCTTAGTGCATCGGCATCGAGTGGGTCAAGATATGTAAGCACGGGTAAACGACCGATAATTTCGGGAATTAGCCCAAACGATTTCAAATCCATGGGTGCAATGTATTGCATCAGATTATTGCGGTCGATGCTCGATGTATGTTCAACTGCGTTGAATCCCACTACTTTAGTGTTCATGCGTTGAGCAATTTTGCGTTCAATGCCATCGAAAGCACCACCACAAACAAACAGGATGTTTTTAGTGTTTACAGGGATCATTTTTTGTTCGGGGTGCTTACGACCACCTTGTGGCGGTACATTTACCACAGCGCCTTCGAGTAATTTAAGCAAGCCTTGCTGAACGCCCTCGCCCGATACGTCGCGGGTAATTGACGGGTTATCGCCTTTGCGGGCTATTTTGTCTATCTCGTCGATAAAAACTATTCCTTTTTCGGCTGCTTCAACGTTGTAGTCGGCGGCCTGTAGCAGGCGGGTAAGCAAGCTTTCAATGTCTTCGCCTACGTAACCGGCTTCGGTTAAAACGGTAGCATCAACAATGGTAAACGGAACATGCAGCATTTTTGCAATGGTACGTGCAAGCAGGGTTTTACCTGTTCCGGTTGGACCAACCAGAATAATGTTCGATTTTTCGATTTCAGTTTCTTCTTCGTCAATTTTTTGACCTAAACGCTTGTAGTGATTGTACACGGCAACCGAAAGTATTTTCTTCGCGTGATCCTGTCCAATCACATATTTATCGAGGAATTCTTTAATTTGAACGGGTTTTAAAAGCTTGATTGACTTGAGGTCGAACGATGATTTTTTGTTATTAAATTCCTCTTCAACAATAGCGTGGGCTTGTTCAATGCATTTATCGCATATGTGTGCTCCCATTCCTGCTATCAGCAAGTCAACTTCGTTTTTCTTTCTACCGCAAAATGAGCATTTATCCATTTCTGTTCCTTCCTATTTATTGTTTCGGGTTAAAATCTGATCGATCATCCCGTAATCTTTTGCTTCTTTCGCTGTTAGCCAGTAATCCCTGTCAGAGTCACGTTCAATTTTTTCGTAATCTTTGCCCGAGTGTTTGGCTATAATGTCGTAAAGTTCTTTTTTGAGTTTTAATATTTCGCGGGCAGTAATTTCAATATCGCTGGCCTGGCCTTGTGCGCCACCCATGGGCTGGTGAATCATCACGCGCGAGTGTGTTAATGCTGAGCGTTTCCCTTTGGCACCTGCTGTAAGCAAAACTGCACCCATCGATGCGGCCATTCCGGTACAAATAGTAGCTATGTCGGAGGTGATGAACTGCATAGTGTCATAAATTCCAAGTCCGGCATGCACCGAACCTCCGGGAGTATTCAGGTAAATTTGTATGTCTTTACCCGGGTCGGTTGAATCGAGAAAAAGCAGTTGAGCCTGAATAATATTGGCTACATAATCGTCAATAGGCACTCCAAGGAAAATAATGCGATCCATCATAAGGCGCGAAAACACGTCCATGGTTGCGATGTTTAGCTGGCGCTCCTCGATAATGGTTGGCGAAATGTAACTGCCA
Source organism: Prolixibacteraceae bacterium (assembly GCA_007116765.1). Taxonomy (GTDB): domain Bacteria; phylum Bacteroidota; class Bacteroidia; order Bacteroidales; family Prolixibacteraceae; genus Roseimarinus. The sequence continues at coordinate 8,854 of SKHV01000085.1, forward strand.
TAGACTGATGATGTATATTTTTCGAGCGAGAGGCTGCTTATTCCCCTGTGCCCGGTAGCATATTTTTTAAATTCGTTTTGGTCATTCATATCGAAAGATTTTGTGATTCAACATTTGTATGTAGAAACAGATTATTTATAAAGTTTGTTTCAGGTGGCAAAGTTAGAAAAAAACTTATTAGTATGGGTTTTATTGTTTTTAGAATTACAAAAAGCAAAGCCGGTCAATTTTATTGCCGGCTTTTACTACTTTGGTTCTAAAATATTATTTTTCAAAAAGCTTCTCAAATTCTTCTTTCGAAACTTCTTTTTCTTCCACATTCACTTTCGACTTTACAACTTCCATTATTTTGTCTTCCATTTTTTTGTTGTACAGTCTGTTTTTGTCTTCTTCTTTTGAAAGCATTTGTTGGGCAAAACCGTCGAGATGTTCTGCCGGCACGTTGAACATACCGTATTGTCGGAATTGTGCAGAGGCTACTTCTTTGGCGAGATCAATGATTTCACTTTCCTCTACTTTAAGTTCATTGCTTTTAATTAAGTCGTCTTTTATTAATTGCCACTTCAGGTCGTCAAGAAAAAGATTGAAGTCGCTTTCGATTTGCTCGTCGGTTATTTCTTTATTGGTAGCTTTTAACCAACGTTTAAGAAATTCAACAGGAAATTCAATTTTTGTTTTTGAAACAAGAATTTCGCGAGCATCTGCAGCAAATTTGTAATCCGATGAAGGAGCAAACGCTTCGGCTACTTCTTCTTTTACTTTTGCTCTGAAAGCTTCTTCGGTAGTTATTTCGGTGTCTTCGCCGTATACGTTTTTGAAAAGCTCTTCGTTAATTTCGGCTGGAACAAACTTGTTGATTTCCTTAATGGTTATCTTGAAATTTCCATTGGCTTTTTCTACATCTTCTTTTTCAATATTAAGGAGGTAGGCTATTTCGGTATCGTTGGGATATGCTTTTTTGAGCTCAAAAATTACTTCGTCGTCCACTTTTTTGCCTACGAATTCTTTTTTGATTTCATCGTCTTTAATCACATCAACAGAGATGAGAGCCATTTCAGCGCTGAGTCCGTCTTCTTTTTCAGTACCCTCGTCGTTAAGCTGAACAATATTTCCGCGTATGGTGCTTTTTTCTTCAGCTGCATCAACCGGTTTGTTTTCGCCAAAGCGGCTTGCGTAAGCGCTGATATGATCTTCGATCATGTCGTTGGTCACACTTACATTGTACTGGGGATATTTGCTTCGTTTGTCGAGATTGATTTTTACTTCGGGAGCAAAGCCAATATCAAATATAAATTCAAAATCGGTGTCAGTATCCCAGTTGATTTCTTTTTGTTGCTCTTCGTTTGGAAGAGGTTCTCCAAGAATATTGAGTTTTTGTTCGATCAGATATTTTGAAAGTTCTTGTGTTAAAAGATTATTAACTTCGTCGACAAGGGCAGCTTTGCCATACATTTTTTTGACAAGTCCTGTAGGAATTTTACCTGGACGAAATCCCGGCATGCTCGCTTTCTTTCTGTAATCTTTCAATACATCTTCAACCTTTGCTTCGTAATCGGCCTTTTCGATGTTAACGCGTATAATGCCGTTTAATTCATCGATGTTTTCCCTGGTAATATTCATATATTTAGAAACTTAATGATTTTTCTGATCAAATAAAATATGCTGTTTCTTTGCCTATTAAACTCAAAACCGTCCGGATCCCAAAGGGTTCCAAACGGTTTGGTTTGTTAGTGCGGGCGAAGGGACTCGAACCCCCACGTCGTGTGACACTAGATCCTAAGTCTAGCGCGTCTACCAATTCCGCCACGCCCGCTTTAAGCGGCGCAAATATATGTTTTTTTTTTAATTTAAACAATTATACGCCTGTTTTCTGATCGAGTTGGATTAATGTTCGAACTTTTCTCGTTTTTTTCTAAGTTCGAAGTTTTGTCCCAGGTAAACTTTTCGAACCATTTCGTCGGAAGCCAATTCTTCGGCCGATCCTGCCTTGAGTATTTCACCTTCAAACAAAAGGTAGGAGCGATCGGTAATGGCGAGTGTTTCGTGCACGTTATGATCGGTTATGAGTATGCCAATGTTTCTGTCTTTCAGGTGATAAACAATATTCTGGATGTCTTCTACGGCTATAGGATCCACACCAGCAAAAGGTTCGTCGAGCAGTATGAATTTTGGGTCGATAGCCAGTGCACGCGCAATTTCGGTACGTCTTCGTTCACCTCCCGAAAGTTCTATTCCTTTGTTCTTGCGTACTTTATTCAAGCCAAACTCAGTGATTAGCGATTCTGCTTTTGAGCGCTGATCGGCTTTTGTTAGTTTTGTCATTTCAAGGATTGCCCGAATGTTGTCTTCTACGGTCATGTGTCTGAAAACCGAAGCTTCCTGTGCCAGGTATCCGATGCCAAGCTTAGCTCTTTTGTAAACAGGCAGTTTGGTAATGTTGGTTTGGTCAAGAAATATTTCACCGCCGTTGGGACGAACAAGCCCCACTATCATATAAAATGAAGTAGTTTTTCCGGCTCCGTTAGGACCCAATAGCCCTACTATCTCACCCTGGTTTACTTCAATCGATACATTATTTACTACTGTGCGCTTACTGTAACGTTTTATGAGGTTTTCGGCTCTTAATTTCATTTTGCTATGTTGTTAATGCTTCAGAAAATCAGCTTCGGCTTTAAATTATTCATTCATTTTTCGTTGTAGCTTTTTTTCTACAGAACGAGAAATAAAAATACTTATTTCGTAAAGAAGAATTAGAGGCACACATATAAGCACTTGACTAAAAATATCGGGGGGTGTAATTATTGCGCTTAATATGAGTAATATTACGTAAGCATGCCGACGGTAGTTGCGCATATACTTAGGCGTGATTAATCCGGCCTTGCTTAAAAATAACACTGCAATGGGTAGTTCAAAGATCACACCGGTGGCAAATGTGACCGAGGTAACAGTTCCGATGTATGAGCTCAGTTTTATTGTATTCGCTACTTCGAGACTTACATTGTATGAGCCCAGAAAATGAATCGAAAGCGGTGTAATTATATAATAACCAAAAAGAACACCGGTAAGAAAAAGTGTAGAGGTATAGAAAACGGTTCCACGGGCATGTTTCGCTTCGTTGCTTTGAAGAGCAGGTTTTATAAAACGCCATACTTCCCAAAAAATGTAAGGACTGGCAACAATAAGTCCGGCAACAAGCGAAACTTTAATGTGTGAAAGAAACTGCCCTGCCATATCAATATTCACTATATTGAGAGGCGCAGTGTTAATGGCCAGTGCAGTGGAATTGGTGTTAAAAATGGCATTCATCCAGTCGTTTACTTGCGATAAGAGTAAGTTTGTGGGGAATTCGGGACTTTTAGGTTTTAGAATTACCCTGTCGAAAATAAATTCACGATTTATAAAGGCCAGTACCATAAAAATAAACGCAGCCATTGCCGCGCGCACTATGTGCCACCTTAATTCCTCGAGGTGTTCAATAAAAGACATTTCAGTGCCTTCTTCCTTTTCTTTTTTAGTTCTTTTAAAAAACTTCACAGGTAATTATTTAAAGTTGCCAAAATACTTATCAAATAAATAATTCGCAAATATACATACTTAATTTAAACCATTTGAATGCCTGAGTTAGACTGAAAGAAAAAAAATCAGGCTCACGGTTTAATAATTCTTCTATCAATAGTAGAAATAATTCTGAACAATTTTATTTCAAAGCATATAATTGTTACCTTAGTGTTCCGTTTACAAAAACAGCAAAGAATAATTAGTTAAGATTATTTAACCATGGTAAATTCTCAGTACTTGACTGAACAGCTCCAAAAGCATTTTGGTTTCGATCGTTTTAAAGGCGATCAGGAAAAAGTAATACAAAGTGTAATGAATGGCAACGACACCTTTGTGTTGATGCCTACAGGTGGAGGCAAATCGTTGTGTTACCAGTTACCTGCACTATTGCTTGAAGGAACAGCTATAATTATATCGCCTCTGATTGCATTGATGAAAAATCAGGTAGATTCAATAAGAAGTTTTGGAACAGAAGATAAAGTAGCCCATTTTTTGAACTCGTCGTTGTCGAAAGCAGCAATAAATGAAGTAAAAGAAGATGTATTGGCAGGCAAAACCAAACTATTGTATGTTGCACCCGAGTCGCTTACGAAACAGGATAATATTGATTTCCTTAAGCAGATTACAGTTTCGTTTTATGCAGTTGACGAGGCGCATTGTATTTCGGAATGGGGGCACGACTTCAGGCCTGAATACCGCCGGATAAAACCCATTGTAGCCGAAATTGGCAAAGCTGCTGTTGTGGCACTTACCGCAACTGCTACAGCAAAAGTTCAGCACGATATTCAGAAAAACCTGGGAATGCTTAACGCCAATGTGTATAAGTCGAGCTTTAACCGTCCGAATTTATATTATGAAATTCGGCCAAAAGTGAATGCCACTGCTGAAATTATTCGTTTTATATCAGCCAATAGTGGCAAGTCAGGTATAATTTATTGCCTGAGTCGTAAAAAAGTTGAGCAACTGGCCGAGAACTTACAGGTTAATGGAATAAAAGCTCTACCATACCATGCCGGCATGGATGCTGTTACACGTTCAAACCATCAGGATATGTTTTTGATGGAAGATGTGGATGTGATTGTTGCGACCATTGCTTTTGGAATGGGAATTGACAAGCCCGATGTGCGTTATGTAATTCACTATGATATACCTAAAAGTTTAGAAGGTTATTATCAGGAAACTGGCCGCGCCGGTCGTGATGGTGGCGAAGGCAAATGCGTAACCTTTTATAGTTACAAGGATATTCAGAAACTCGAAAAATTTATGCAGGGTAAACCTGTGGCTGAGCAGGAGATAGGAACACAATTACTTCTTGATACTGTTTCGTATGCCGAATCGTCGGTTTGTCGAAGAAAAATACTTTTACACTATTTTGGAGAAATATATCAGCATGACAGTTGCCATGCCTGCGATAACTGTCTGCATCCAAAAGAACGGATTGAGGCAAAGAAGGAAATGGTTGTTGCGCTTAATGCCATTCTTACCGTAAATCAGAAATACAAAATGGAGCATATTACCCACATATTAACAGGTGATTCAAATGCGGCCATTAAGTCGTTTAAACACGACGAACTTGACATATTTGGCCTTGGAAAAGATCATGATCCAAGGTTCTGGAATGCCATTTTCAGGCAAGCTATGATTGCCGGTCTTATTAATAAAGACATAGAAAACTATGGTTTACTGAAAATGACCGACAAAGGGCGTGCATTTTTAGAAAAACCAAGCTCATTTATGATGGTGAAAAACCACGATTATGAAGCCGCTGCTGCCGAAACTTCAAATGCTCCGTCGGGAGGAACGGGCGATCCTCAACTTTTTGCAATGCTGAAAGACCTAAGAAAAAAAGTAGCCAAACAAAAAGGACTGCCTCCATTTGTAATTTTCCAGGATCCATCTCTTTCCGATATGTCTATTCAATATCCGATTACTATGCAGGAGCTCCAGCACATACAGGGAGTAGGGCAAGGGAAAGCTATGCGTTACGGGAAAGAGTTTGTGGAATTGATTAAAAACCATGTCGCCGAAAACGATATTGTCAGGCCGCAGGATATGGTGGTCAAATCGGTGGCCAAAAAATCAAAGAGCAAGGTCATCATCATCCAGAATATCGACCGGAAAGTTTCGCTCGATATTATTGCAGAATCGCTGGGAATTGGATTTGAAGACCTTCTTTCTGAGCTTGAGGCTATTGTGAATTCTGGTACAAAAATCAATATCGATTATCATATTGACGAGGTGATGGATCCCGATACACTCGACGATATTTTTGAATACTTCAGAGAGGACTCTGAATCAGGAAGCCTTGAGGAAGCGATTACTGAACTAGGAGAAGAGGAATATTCGGTTGAAGATATTAGACTTGTTCGAATTAAGTTTATTTCTGAGCTGGGAAATTGATTCCCTATAAAAAACTCGAAGTCGGGTAACTATAGGTTCTCAAGTATTTCAACGAGCCTTTTTTTGCGTCGGAGCGAAACCGGAATTTCCTTTCCCCCTTTCATTATCAAAAAGCCTCCGTCGGTTTTATCGAGTTTAGTAACATAATGAAGGTTTACTAAATGGGAGTGATGTGGTCTGAAAAAACCATATTCGGAAAGCATTTCTTCATATTCTTTTAAAACCCTCGACACCATGAGCTTTGTTGAGTTGCTAAAAAAGAATGTCGTATAATTGCTTTCACTTTTGCAACATACAATATCGCATACATCAACAATATTAATGGCGTCGGATGTTTTTAGCACTATTCGACGGCTTTGAGTTTTTCGCTCGTAATAACTGAAAAAGGTTTCAACCTGCTCAGGCAATTTTGTGCTGTTTATCGATGAAAGTGCTCTTTCAACTGCATTGCAGAAATCCGACTCGTCAATGGGTTTAAGAATATAGTCGATTGCACTGAATCGTATAGCTTTAATTGCAAATTCGTTGTATGCAGTAACAAATATCAGTGCATAATTATAGGGTTCAATTTGCTGAAGGATGTTGAATCCGGTGCCATCGGTCAGTCTTATATCAAGAATAATTAGGCGGGGCTTGTGTCGGTTTATAAATTCAACCGATTCATTCACAGAACCCAAGCAAGCAAGCACTTCTATTTCGTCAAAGTTTTTTTCCAAAATTGAGCGGTTAAGTTCACGCAATTCAGGCTCGTCGTCTACTATTAATGCTTTAATCATTTGGATCAATGTGTGGGAAATCAATGCTTACCATTGTTCCGTTGTTGTTTTTATCAATATCACTTAAATCAATAATAGCGAATTTAACCGATTTTTTGTACTTACGTTCAATAAGCTTAATTCTTTCTTCAAAAATTTTCAATCCCATTGACTTGTGGGGGTCATCTTTTTTGTTTCTTATCGACTTGTTTATACCACAGCCATTGTCTTTTATTTCAATTCGCACATACTTCCCATATTCTTTAATATTGATAGTAATGAGTCCGTTAGTGCAGTCGGTATTTTTTAATCCGTGATATATGGCATTTTCAACAAATGGTTGCATCATGGTGGGCATTACATACACAAAATCAAGTTCAATATTCTCGTCAATAGTAATGTTGAATGAGAAGCAATCCCTGAGTCTCATCTCTTCAATTTCAAGATAATTGCGTAGAGTTTCCAACTCTTCTTCGAGTGGAACTAAATCGTTAATTGAATTTTTGAGTATTGAGCGTGTAAGTTTAGAGAAGTTTCCCAAGTATCCGGCAGCTTTTTGGGCTTCGTTTTTATAAAGAAAACTCTGAATAGAAGCCAATGCATTGAAGATGAAATGTGGATTCATGAGTGAGCGAAAAAGTCTGGTTTCCAGTTCGATTCGCTGTTTGTCGGTTTTGCGCTTGTATAATACATAAAACACAGTGCCGAGAAGAATAATAAGCATCGCTCCCAAAAGCATCAGCACTAACTGTTGGGTTTTTGCCCTGTTTTCGATAGTTAGAAGTTCAATTGTTTGCTCTTTCTTTTCAGCTTCATATAAAAACTGAACTTCGTTCAAGTAACGGGAATTTTTCTCGTTCAGTACACTGTCGGAATATTCTGATGCTTTTTTAAACAAGAACAATGCATTTTCATATTCTCCGCTTTCTTCATAATATGTTGAAAGAGTTCGATATGCATCTTTCAATAGGTGCAAGGAGCCAATTTGCTCAGCTATATTTTGGTAATTAAGCAACTCAGGGAGAGCGTTAACGTAGTCTTTCAATTCTAAATATGCCTTGCCCAAATTGGCATGAGCTTGAGCAATATAGTAGTTGTCGTTGGTTAAAAGGGCAAACTGCATCGATTGTTCAAAATTGCTTAAGGCTTCGTTTGGGAGCTCTTGTTTGAGCAATATTTCCCCAATGCTGTTGTAGCAAATTGCTTTGCCAACGTTTGACTCAATTTCGATGTTTTGCTCAAGCGATTTGTGGTAAAAACTATTGGCTAAATTTAATTGCCCCATTGCTTCGTGAGCATAACCTATGTTGTGATAGTTAATGGCAATTCCGCGCTTATTGTTAAGCTTCTGTTCCATTAATAGTGTTTCGTTAAACACTTTTAATGCTTGTTCAGGCTGATTTAAGATAAGGTTTATGTTACCAATGCTGTTTAACGATATTCCAATACTGCGGTTTGTTACATTGGGGCATCCTTTAAACTCTTCGGCGTGTTCAAGTGCCTTCATGTGATAATCGATTGCAATGCGAGGCTGATTAAGCCTTCGGTACACGACTCCCAAGTTATTTAGCGCATAAATTATAACAATTGTGTCGTTCCCTGCCAATTCAAGAGCTAACTCGTGTAACTCAATGGCTTCGTCGTATTCGGCACGGTCACGCAATAAAACGCCCAGAATGTTTTTTCCGCGTGCAATACCCCAGTCGTGTTTTAGTCGGTTCGATTCATGTATTAGGTGTCTGGCAAGTTGCTCCCTTTGGCTTTTGTCGCGTGCGTACTCCAAAGTATCGAAACTGCTGAATATTGCATCTATCTCATTTATGGAGAGCTGTATTTTGAGAATTTCGTCGGAAACTTCAATTTTAAGTATTTCTTCCTGCTTTGCATAGGCAGGTAAGGTAAGTATCAAGAATAAACCAATATTCATGACAAAACAGGCTACTTTAAAAAAACAGCCTGTTTTGATAGGTTTTACGTTTAATGTATACACTAAAAGTTGAATGAAACACCAACCACCATATTGGATAACCCGTGGCCAAGCTCGCCAAAAAGTGCCAGGTTTTCACTAAATAAGTAGCGGGCACCAATAAAAAGACCCGGATTTAAGCGAGGTGTTTTATGGTACATGTTAAAGGAAATCCCCATGCCTATTCCAGCATACGTGTCGAGTTCTTTCACAAGCGGATAGTGGAATGTGGCACGCGCTCCGCCTTTTACTATGGTTGAATAGGCTCTTGAAGAGTATGACCAGTCATTCCGGTTATAGAATCCTATTCCAAGATAGGGACCGATACCTATTGAGCCTACGTCGGCAATGCCATCGGCTATGCAATAATCAACCGATATTGCAGCAATACCCGAAAATAAACCGTAGCTGCCGAGCCCTAAACCTACGTTTATTACTTTATCATCTTTGATAAACATTGGGGCTTCCTGAGCGCTTAAGGCCAATGCCATAAATGCTAATAGAAAAGTGGCAATTAATTTCTTCATTTCATTATTGTTTTGATTCTTTATATAAGCACAAATATACTTATGAATAATAAAAGTAATACAATGAAATAGAAAGTGCAACTAAAAATTTAACAAGTGATAAGAGTTAGCATGTAATCGACTTTGTTAACGATTAAAGGTTACACCAAACATCAAAAAGTTTTCCCATGTTCCAAATTCACCAAACAGAGTCAAATTTCGGTTTACAGGATAGTTTACACCAATAAAAATACCAGGTACAGGATGAGTGTTGTTTTCGTAAAAGCTTGAAAACTCATAGCGCATGCCCATACTTATACCAGCGTATGTGTCAAGCTTATCAATAAGTGGATAATGGAATGTGCCTCTTGCACCTATACTTAAATGAGTATATTTTGAGCTTATTCCCAGACCCAAATACGGACCAACACCAACAGATCCGAAATCGGCAATCTCTTCGGCAATTCCATAGTCGAATGAAGCCAGAGCCTGAGGATGAATTTGCGTGGCTAAGCCTGCCCCTACGTTGATGTTTAAATCGTTTTTACGAAATATGGGATCTTGTGAAACTGCAATGGTGGTGATTAAGGCGAGGAGGCTAACGAAAACAATTTTCTTCATAAAACCATGCGTTTAATAGTTATACATTCGACAACAAACTCAAACAATTTTTCCAAAAACAAAAGTATACAAAGATTCTAATTTTACATTCTAGTTTTATTTTTCAGAGTTAAATAATACTTAAAAATAAACTCAGCTTTGCTTAAAATATTATTATTCATTAAATAAATATTCACCCTCAACGAGTTTTTATATATTTGTACACTTTTTAAAAATCAGGCTATTGTAAGTTATGACAAAGAAATTTACAGAATACAAAGCATTCGATTTATCGCAGATAAACAAAGAGATAGGGAAACGCTGGGAAGAAGACGATACGTTTCATAAAAGCATGAGTACCCGACAGGGAAAACCTACTTTTGTGTTTTACGAAGGGCCACCATCGGCCAATGGTATGCCGGGCATTCACCATGTGATGGCACGTGCTATTAAAGATATTTTCTGCCGCTATAAAACCATGCAGGGATTTTTGGTGAAACGCAAAGCCGGTTGGGATACTCACGGTTTGCCCGTTGAGCTGGGTGTAGAAAAAATGCTTGGAATAACCAAAGAAGATATTGGTAAAAGTATTTCGGTAGCCGAGTACAACGCTGCATGCCGGAAAGAGGTGATGAAATATACCAAAGAATGGGAAGAACTTACCCGGCTGATGGGCTACTGGGTGAACATGGACGACCCATATGTAACTTACGACAACCGTTACATTGAAACAGTTTGGTGGTTGCTCAAGCAAATTTACAACAAAGGATTGCTTTACAAGGGCTACACCATACAACCTTATTCGCCTGCTGCCGGCACCGGCCTTAGCTCCCACGAACTTAACCAGCCCGGTTGCTACCGCGATGTGAAAGACACAACCGCAACCGCCCAGTTTAAAGTAATTCGCAACGAAGCATCCGAGAAATTTTTCGAAGATGTGGATACTGACTTATTTATTCTAGCATGGACAACCACTCCGTGGACATTGCCATCGAACACCGCACTGGCCGTTGGCCCAAAAATTGCTTACGTAAAAGTACGCACATTTAATCCATACACCGGCTTACCAATGATGGCCATTCTGGCTAAAGACTTGGTTAATAGCTATTTCAACCCGAAACATGCCGAAGTTAACTTCGACGATTATAAACCCGGCGACAAAGCTGTGCCATTTAAAATACTGGCTGAATACATCGGAACAGATCTGGTTGGAGTAAATTACGAACAGCTTATTCCGTTTGTGAAACCCGAGGGCGATGCTTTCCGTGTAATCCTGGGCGATTTTGTAACCACCGAAGATGGAACCGGTATTGTACACATTTCACCCACCTTTGGATCCGACGACGACCGCGTGGCCAAACAAGCCGGTATTGTTCCGCTTATTATGGTTGACAAAGAAGGCAAACGTCAGGCTATGGTTGACCGAACCGGCAAATTTTATAAAGTTGAAGACCTTGACGATAGCTGGGCAAAAACCTACGTGAATGAAACCGCTTACCGCGATTTTGCAGGCCGTTACGTGAAAAATGCCTACGACGAAACGCTTACCGAAAACGACTCTACTTTGGACATCGATTTAGCGGTAATGCTCAAAAAAGAAAATAAAGCCTTTAAGGTTGAAAAACACGAACACAATTATCCGCACTGCTGGCGAACCGATAAACCAATTTTATACTATCCGCTCGACTCGTGGTTTGTTAAAACTACAGCAGTAAAGGAGCGGATGATCGAACTCAACAACACCATCAACTGGAAGCCTGCCAGTACCGGAACGGGTCGTTTTGGCAACTGGCTCGAAAACCTAGTCGACTGGAACCTGTCGCGCTCACGCTACTGGGGAACCCCGCTCCCAATTTGGCGCACCGAAGACGGAAGCGAAGAAATATGCATTGGTTCGACCGAAGAGCTGATGAACGAAATACAAAAAGCCATTGATGCCGGGTTTATGACTAAAAACCCCTACGAGGGCTTTAAAGTAGGCGATAACACGAAAGAAAATTACGAAATAATCGACCTGCACCGCCCTTATGTCGATGACATTGTGCTAGTATCGTCAAAAGGAGAAAAAATGTTCCGCGAAACCGACTTAATCGATGTTTGGTTCGATTCGGGTTCGATGCCATACGCACAAATGCATTACCCTTTCGAAAATTCGAATCAGTTTAATAATGAATTAGGACGGGGTGTTTTCCCGGCCGATTTTATTGCTGAAGGGGTTGACCAAACCCGTGGATGGTTTTTCACTTTACACGCCATTGCCACTTTAATAATGGATGATGTATCGTTCAAAAACATTATCTCGAACGGACTGGTGCTCGATAAAAAGGGAAACAAAATGTCGAAACGACTGGGCAATGCGGTTGATCCGTTTTCGACCATCGAAAAATATGGTTCCGACCCACTGCGTTGGTACATGATTACCAATGCCCAGCCCTGGGATAACCTTAAATTCGACATTGGCGGAGTTGACGAAGTGCGCCGCAAATTCTTCGGAACATTGTACAACACATACAGTTTCTTTGCATTGTATGCCAACATTGATGGTTTTACTTATGCCGAAGACGATGTGCCAATGAACGAACGACCTGAAATTGACCGTTGGATTCTTTCTTTGCTTAATACTCTGGTAAAAACTGTTACCGAGTGTTACGAAACCTATGAGCCAACACGTGCTGGGCGTGCGATTTCCGATTTTGTGGGAGAAAATCTCAGCAACTGGTTTGTGCGCTTAAGCCGTAAACGTTATTGGGGTGGCGAAATGACCACCGACAAGCTTTCGGCCTACCAAACCTTGTATACTTGTTTGGCTACTGTGGCAAAACTTGCGGCACCTATCGCACCTTTTTACATGGATCAGCTCTTTGCCGATTTGAACCGTGTAAGCGGCAAAGAATCCGACCAAAGTGTGCATATCTCCGATTTTCCTGCTTTCGACGAGAGCGTAATCGATTCTGATTTGGAAGAGCGCATGGCTTTGGCACAAAAAGTATCGAGCATGGTACTTGGACTTCGACGCAAAGAAAAGTTGAAAGTACGTCAGCCACTGGCAAAAATTATGGTGCCCATTCTCAATCCTAGGTTCAAAGAGCAGCTCGAGGCGGTCGAAAGCATTATACTATCTGAAGTTAACGTGAAAGAAATTGAATACCTGACCGATACCACTGGCGTTATTAAGAAGAAGATTAAAGCCAATTTCAAAGCTATGGGGCCAAAGTACGGCAAGTTAATGAAACAAGTTGCCGGAGCCATTGCACAAATGAATCAGGACGAAATTGGAAAACTGGAACAAGATGGCACTTTTATACTCAAAATTGCCGGAGAGGATGTGAGTATAACTCCCGATGACGTAGAAATCACTTCGGAAGATATACCCGGATGGACAGTTTCCACAGAAGGGACGGTAACCATTGCGCTCGACATTGAAATAAGCGAGGATTTACGCCATGAAGGGATTGCACGTGAATTTGTAAACAGGATCCAGAACATTAGAAAAGAGAGCGATTTTGAAGTAACTGATAAAATCAGTGTTGTGATTCAAAAGCATGAATCATTTAATGAAGCTCTGGTAAAATATTCTGATTACTTAAGCAAACAAACACTAGCGGGAGAACTGATTTTGAGCGATAAAATTGAGAGTTCGTTTGCCAGAGAAGTGGAGGTTGATGAGATAAAAACCTTAATTGAAGTAAAAAAGCAATAAGAAATAGTAAAATAGTATAAATCTACTAATGAATTTTTTGTTACATTTGGTAAATTTCAAAGTAAAATCGAAAACCTAACTATATGAGCGAGAAAACTAGATATTCGGATGCCGAGTTGCAGGAATTTAAAGATATTATTCTGCTAAAACTCGAAAAAGCTCAGCGTGATTACGATATTTTTAAAAGTTCAATCATGCACAGCGACGGAAACGACACTCAAGATACTTCACCCACATTTAAAGTGTTGGAAGAAGGAGCTGCAACCCTGTCAAAAGAAGAGGCAAGCAAATTGGCTCAGCGTCAGTTGAAGTTTATTCAACATTTGCAGGCTGCATTGGTACGTATAGAGAACAAAACATACGGCATTTGTCGCGACACAGGTAAGCTTATCTCGAAAGAGCGGTTGAGGGCAGTGCCTCATGCTACGCTTTCGATTGATGCAAAAAACTTACAGCGTTAGTAGCAAGCGTATGTATGATAGCTATTAATATCCGGTTGGGAGCAAGAGCTCTCAATCATTTTTTATACAGGTAAACTATGTCGAAAAAGCACTTGGCCATTTTGGTCATCTTAATTATCCTGATTGCCGATCAGGTTTTAAAAATATGGGTGAAAACAAATTTTTATCTTGGTGAGTCTCGACCTGTTTTTGATAATTGGTTCATTCTTCATTTTGTTGAAAATCGGGGAATGGCCTTTGGTGTTGAATTTGCCGGACGATTAGGGAAGGTAATTCTCACCCTTTTTAGATTAGTTGCAGCAACTGCAATTTTTTGGTATCTGTTGAAGTTAATTAAACGTGGTATTCCTACAGGCCTAGTTATTTGTATCGCGCTTATTTTTGCCGGGGCAGTTGGGAACATTATCGACAGTGCTTTTTACGGAATGATTTTTAGTGATAGCTACAGACGGGTTGCTGAATTTCTTCCCGAAGGAGGAGGTTACGAAACCTTTTTGCACGGCTCAGTGGTCGATATGTTCTATTTTCCGATAATAAAAACTACCTGGCCCGATTGGTCGCCAATTAATGCCGGTGAAACATTTATCTTTTTCAGACCGGTTTTTAACCTGGCCGATTCTGCCATTACTGTTGGAATAACGACTATTTTGCTGTTTTATCGTTCGGTTTTTGACCAGCTTGATAAAGAAAAAAATAAAGAAAGTAAAACAGAATAAAATTTTGAAACTTTTTTCTTGTGTATATAAAAGCAATTCACTAAAATTGCATTCCGAAAAATGAGGGGGTTTTAAACCCGATTAAACAGAAAATAAAAGTTTGTATAATATATTGTTTTTCGGGTCTATACCCGATGTATTTCGGGGCAGTTGATTAGAGAATAGAGTAATGAATTTTTAGAGCCTATAGCTCATCCCGATAGTTATCGGGAGTAGAGCACCTGACTGTTCCGGTAGTTATCGGAACAGGGGTCGTAAAAATATTGGTAACGTTGTAAAGTATTGTATTAAATATCGGGCCTATAGCTCAGTTGGTTAGAGCACCTGACTCATAATCAGGGGGTCCCTGGTTCAAGCCCAGGTGGGCCCACAAATGGAAAGAGGGAGATGATTTTTATTATCTTCCTTTTTTTATTTAAATATCCCAAACGCTATGCAAGCAGCCTGTTACATCCTA
>SKHV01000002.1 GCA_007116765.1 Prolixibacteraceae bacterium
ACATAACTTGCTAGGTGAAACCGATAGTGCCAGCATAACTAAACATTTACTGGCTATACAAAACCGGGCGGTACATTCTTTTAACGGCACATCGGCCGGTGGTTGGGGCTGGACCCACTTTTCGGGCTCTGTACCCGATGGCGACGATACTCCCGGTGCAATACTTGCCTTGCTCAAGCTTAATCCTGAACCCACTTCCGAAGTAGTTGCTGCAATGGAGAATGGCTGCGACTGGCTGTTGAAGCTTCAGAATAACGACGGGGGCTTCCCCACATTTTCAAAAGGGTGGGGCAAGCTGCCTTTTGACCAAAGTTGTGCCGACCTGACCGGTCATGCAATCTTGGCCCTTTCCAAAAGCATCGATGCCATTAGCGGGGGCATTTCTAAAAACAAGGTTTCAAAATATCAAAAATCAGTTAAAAAAGCATTACGCTACCTTGAAAAACAACAAGGCAGTAATGGAGAGTGGCTGCCTTTGTGGTTCGGCAACCAAAGCCAAGCCCAAAAGCAAAACCCAGTGTATGGAACAGGGCGCATTGCTGCTTATTTGTCGGATACCAGCGAATGTTATTGGCTGAGTGCTGACATTAAGAGCAGGCTCGTTAGTTGCTGCCAAAAAGCACAGCATTTTCTTGTTTCTGTGCAAAACCCCGATGGGAGCTGGGGAGGCGATGTGGGAATTAAGGGAACAGTTGAAGAAACCTCGTTGGCCGTTACCGCTTTACTTACAAATCCATCATATAATCGCAATGTTGAACAGGGAACTCGGTGGCTGCTAAATCATGCCGATGGTTTGGAGGCTGCCCCTATAGGCCTGTATTTTGCCTCGCTTTGGTACAGCGAAAAACTATATCCGCAGCTTATGCTGGTTGAGGCTTTAAGCAAAGTGAATGAAAAGCTTGGTGCTTAGTTGTTTGTTTGTCAATACATGAACCCGAACATCCACAGCGGAATTTTATTTCCAATAGCTATTTCGATATTGTCGGCAGCGATGTAGGCATCCGGTAAATCTTTTATTTGCTGGTTCGTTTTGTTTTTCCCACCTATTTCGAAAGTGTATTTTTTGTTGATTAAAAAGTCGCCTTTTGCCGGGTATTCAACGTGGTGGTTTATTTGTAGCTGGTTTACAAAAAACGTTTCCCGAATATTGCCTGTGTTTGCATTTTGAGAGGCAAGTAAATAAGCAATATTGGGGTTTTGAAGATATATTTTTTCGGGTTTATTGAGTGCGCTTATTCCTTTTGTACTTGAATAAAGCAGCAAAATAACATCTGCTTTTGCTAGAACCTGAAGGTATTTTAGCAGGGTTTCACGCGAAAGCGATAATTGCCCCGCCAGTTTTGTAATATTGGGTTTAAACGGAACCGACTCGGCGATAATCCCAAGCAACTGTTTCATTTTTAAAGTTGCATTGTAGTCAATGTTATTTACGGCAGGAATATCATTTTCGAGGATTACATTCATTACCTGCAACATTCGTTGTGCAAAATTGTTTTCGTCATTAATTGAAAATGGATAATAGCCATGCACCAGGTATTCTTCGAAAAGCTTAATGGGTTTTATTTCGTTCGAAATTGAAATGGAAATTGAAGTTCCATTGTTGATTATTTGTTCAAGCGAAATAGTATCGAATTTTTGTTGGTATTTCATTTCGGCAAACTCACGGAGCGAAAGTCCGTGAAGTTGATATATAAGTGCCCTGCGGCTCAGGTCTCCCTCGCCTTTAAGTATTGAGATAGCAGAACTGCCGCTAATAGTAATTTGCAATTCAGGAAAATTGTCATAAATACTTTTGATTTCCTTTGACCAGTTGGGGTATTTTTGCGCTTCGTCAATCAACAGGTATTTTCCGCCGCGTTTTACAAATTCTTCAACAAAAACTACAAGGCTGTTTGATGAAAAGTAAATGTCGTCGAGCGATACGTAAATTGTTGATTCGTCAAATGGTAATTCATTTTTGGCATACTGAAGCATTATGGTGGTTTTGCCCGTGCCCCGCATCCCAATAATAATGTTTAGCCGATTCTTCCAGTCTATCTGCTCGTATAAGTACCGTTTAAAAGAGCTGTTTGTTCGTTTTATTTGTTGGTACGACCATGTGTGCAATCTGTTTAATTCCATAATTGTTGAATTTGATTTACAAATATACGCAAAAATGTCAAATCAAATCAACAAAAAATAAATAAAGTGTAAGGTTTAATCAACAAATTGGTCTAATGTATAGGGACTAGAGTCTTGCTTTTTACTTATTGATGCAGTTTAACCAGCTTGTTAAAGTTTCTTCGATTAATGACCGTAAATTCTTCTACTGCATATTTTTCAGAAAAACTCTTCGGAAGTGAGGCTTTTTTGTTTTCGTTCCATTTAAACTCAAATGTATAGAGCTTGCCTTCACGCTCTTCTATCAAATCAATTTCGGCTCCATCGTAAGTTCTCCAAAAATAAAGATTGGATGACTGACCTGCATATTCAAGGGTTTTCATGTATTCGACAATACAGAAATTTTCCCACAATGCTCCAATATCTGTACGTTGTTCCAGCCTAACAAAATTATTCAGCACCGCATTTCTGATGCCCAAATCGTAAAAGTAATATTTGCGGCTTTTCTTTAATTCGTTTCGCAGGTTTTTACTAAACGACCCAAGTTTGAAAATCACAAAGCTTTTTTCCAATAAATCGAGGTAGCGTTCAATAGTAATGGTTGAGGTACCGCATAAGTTCGCCAATTCGTTTACCGAAACCAGGTTGCCGATTTGCAGGGCAAGTGCTTTCACCAGTTTTCGGAGTATTTCGGGGTTACGTACCTGCTCAAATTTATAAATATCTTTAAACAAATAGTCGCTTGAGAGTGTGAGTAGTTTTTTCGTCTTTTCATCAATGGGCAAATCAATTATTCCGGGATAAGCACCATATATCAACAATGATGGTAATAGCTCAAGCATTTCGAGCCACTGCTTGCCTTGCATAATTTCATCAATAGATAAAGGGTAAAGGTTGAACTTTAAATTTCTGCCGGTTAATGGTTCTCCAACTTTGGTCGATAAATCAAAACTGCTTGAGCCGGTTGCAATAATTTTATGTTTTACTTTTTTATCATCGTAAATCAATTTCAGTATTTTTCCAATATTAGGTATGTCTTGTGCTTCATCAAGCGCAACAACAGTATTCTCTTCGCCAAACAATGAGCGAATTTCATTTGTATTTCTGCTTTGCAGAATATCGGCAACTATTGGATTTTCGCAATTTAGGATGTTAATCTTTAACCCATTTTGCAAAAGAATTTGCATTAAGGTTGATTTCCCTACTTGCCTTGCTCCAATCAGAATAATGATTTCAGGAGCATCTAACCACTTTTCAATCAATTTTACAATCGTCCTTGTGTATATATTTTTATGCATAAAGGCTTGTTGTTTTAAAGTAATATTTAATGTAAAGTTATAAAATTAAGCCTAAAAATGAAATAAAAGTTATAAAATTAAGCCTTAAAATATGTGGTTTGCTATTTAATGCAAGCCAAAACATCAACTTAATTAATTGTATCTAATCTTTTTAATACCGCATATTATGATGCATTTTAAAAAAAAATGGAATGGTCGAAAAAATAACTTACGAAGTATTGCAAAAAAGAATAAAAACGTATATTTGTACTTCATGAGTATAATGAATAGATAAATGTCTAAAGCAAATAAAAAATACAACGATATACTTGAAGCTGCACAAAAGCTTTTCTGGAAATTTGGTTTCAAAAAAGTGACCATTGAGGAGATTTGCCGCGAAGGGAACGTGAGTAAAATGACTTTTTATAAGCATTTTGGTAATAAAACCGAAGTTGCCAAGGTGGTACTCGAAAGGGTTGTTGGCGGTGCATCGGAGAAGTTTAAAAAGTTGAAAGATGAAGTGCAGTCGGCTTCGGAGCTAATGGAAGGCATGTTAAACATGAAAAAGGAAGGGATTCACGATATAAGTCCTGAATTCCTTGCCGATTTTTATACCGATAAGGAGCTTGGGCTGAAAGAATACATCGGGCAATTAACCCAAAAAGTATGGGTTGAAATGATGGAGGATTTCAAAGAGCTACAGCAAAAAGGCTTGATTCGAAAAGATTTGAAAATTGAATTTTTTATGTACCTGGCGCACAAAATCAACGATTACCTCGAAGACCCTTATTTGTTGTCGCTTTACCCGGGACCGGAAGATTTGGTGATGGAGTTCACCCGTTTTTTTGCTTATGGTATGTCACCCCGGAATAAATAGCAGATGAAGAGAATCATTTCCATATTGTTTATTGTTCCTGCATTTTTTGCAAACGAAATTTTTGCGCAGGATGTCAGCTACAGGGGGCAAGCTTCGGCATGGACAAACTACAATCTTGCCAATGAGCTCGATTTGTGGGGCGGGGCGCGTTATATCCCGCAGCTTAATTTCGAATACGGAACAGTTGCGAAAGGGCTTTTCGATATTGAAGCCTCGGCAAATATTAACGGAACACTCGGTACGCTTCCTTTCGATACCTTGTACTCCCACGGTAAAATCAAACCCTACCGTTTATGGGCGCGCTACTCGAACCAACAGCTCGAAATAAGGGCGGGTTTGCAGAAAATCAACTTTGGTTCGGCATCGATGATTCGCCCACTGATGTGGTTCGATAAAGTTGACCCGCGCGACCCCTTGCAACTCACCGATGGTGTGTGGGGCATCCTGGGGCGTTATTATTTTCTGAACAATGCCAACGTTTGGCTATGGACACTTTACGGGAACAAAGAGGCCAAAACCTGGGAGATTGGAAACACCAGTCAGCAACGGCCTGAATTTGGCGGGCGTGTGCAATTGCCCGTGCCAAAGGGCGAAGTGGCTTTTTCGTACCACAACCGCGAAGTGGATAAAAGTGGCATGGGCGAAATGCCGGACATTGTTGAAATTGTAAACGAAAACCGCTTTGGCCTCGACGGGAAATGGGACCTGGGTGTTGGCCTTTGGTTTGAGGCTGCATGGATGCAAAAAGGCAAAAACATGGGCATGTTTACCAACCAGGTTTCGGCTTGCATAGGCACCGATTACACTTTTGGAATTGGCAATGGTTTAAATATGGTTTTTGAACAGTTGTTGTTTGCCTACGATGAAAACCCCTTTGGTATGGAAAATCCGTACTCGTTTTCAATACTGTCGGTAAATTATCCCATGGGTTTTAGCGATAACCTGAGTGTCCTGTTTTATTTCGATTGGAATAGCAACGATATATACAACCTGGTGACATGGAACCATCAGTTCCGTCGCTTCACGTTCTATGCAATGGGGTATAGTAATCCTAAAAATTACAACATTCCGCTCACGGCAAACGAAGTAAATTTATTTGCCGGAACTGGGGTGCAGCTAATGTTAGTTTTTAGTCATTAATAAATGAAGACAATAGAAGGCAATGGAAAGTAATAGGAAGCGATTGAAAACAATTGCTTTCAATCGCTTCCCATCGTTTTCAACTGCTTTCAAGCATAAAGCATATGGAAAAAATCATTACAACCAACAAACTCATCAAACGTTTCCCAATGGGAAAAGGTGAGTTTACCGCGCTTAAAGGCATCGACCTTGAGTTTGGTACTGGCGAATTTGCCGGGCTTATTGGTCCCAGCGGTTCGGGTAAAACAACTTTGCTCAATATTTTGGGTTCGCTCGATTCGCCAACCGAAGGCGAGGCCATGGTGTTGGGGCAGTCGGTAAGTAAGCTCAGTGCAAAAGGGGCTGCACGTTTAAGGAAAGAAAACCTTGGCTTTATTTTTCAAAGCTACAACCTTTTGCAGGTGCACACAGTATTTGAGAATGTTGAGTTCCCGTTGCTGTTGCTCGACTATACTGCTGCCGAACGTAAAAAAATGGTGATGGACGCCCTGGAGTGGGTAGGACTTACTGACAAAGTGAAGCAGAAACCGCCCAAGCTGTCGGGGGGCGAGTGCCAGCGGGTGGCCGTTGCCCGTGCCATGGTAAAACGCCCGTCGCTGGTGCTTGCCGATGAGCCAACAGCCAACCTCGACGCGGCCAACTCGCACAACATACTTAAAACCATGGAAAACCTGAACCGCGAACTCAAAACCACTTTCCTTTTTGCCACGCATGACGAAAAGGTGATTGGGTACCTGAAACGAAAAATATTCTTGAAAGACGGACTGGTTGATAAGGACGAACTTGTAAACAACTAAAAACGAAGCATTATGTGGTTAGCAATAAAATTGGCATATCGTAACCTGATTGGTGCAGGTTTGCGTATCTGGCTCAACGTACTGGTGCTTTCATTTTCGTTTGTGGTTATTATTTGGATGAAAGGCATCATGGTGGGGTGGGATTATCAGGCTAAAACCGATATGACCGACTGGCAGATTGGTTCCGGACAGTTTTGGCACGAGAACTACGACCCGTACGACCCGTTTACATTGGACGAAAGTTATACCCAAATTCCGGAAGCTTTTCGGGGACCCATGAAAAAGGGAGAAATCACCCCGATGCTCATTGTGCAGGGAACTGTTTATCCGCACGGACGCATGCAGTCGGTCATGGTGAAAGGCATTGAAGCTGGACAAAATGTGCTGAAAATACCTTCGCAAAAACTCGATACAATTGTTGATGCGGTTCCGGCAGTAATTGGTCAATTAATGGCCCGTAATATGAAATTAGGGCTTGGCGACCGCGTAATCCTGCGTTGGCGCGATGCCCGTGGTGTTTTCGATGCTACCGATATTGAAATTGTGGAAATATTCTCATCAAATGTTCCGGCCATCGAAACCGGACAAGTTTATGTGCCGCTACTGAAATTGCAGCAAATGACCTTGCTCGAAGATAAAGCCACCATATTTACCTTTAACGAATCGTTTGCTTCAAAAGCGGGGCAATACGCGAACATCGACAATTTTGTGCTGAAAGAGAAAAGCGAACTTACCAAGTCGGTCGATGATATGATTGAAACCAAAACAGTGGGGCAGTCGGTGTTTTATTTTATACTGATTTTACTCGCGATGCTGGCTATTTTTGATACGCAGGTGCTTTCAATTTTCAGGCGGCAAAAAGAAATTGGCACTTACATTGCCCTGGGTTATACACGCAGTCAGGTGGTTGGTTTGTTCACGGTTGAAGGAGCCATGCACTCCGTTCTGGCTGCATTGGTTGCCGCGGCTTACGGTTTGCCCTTCCTGGCCTGGCAGGCAAAGGTGGGCTGGACCATGCCGATGGATGTAAGTGAATTTGGTATGGCCATAGCCCAAACTTTATATCCGGTTTACAGTGTTGGCCTGGTAGTGTCAACAACACTGATAATCGTTGTTGTAACAACCATTGTGAGTTACTGGCCATCTCGAAAAATTGCAAAAATGAATCCAACTGAAGCTTTAAGGGGGAAGGTGCAGTAGGAGTGCCTGAAGTGTCTATAGTTCATAGAGTGCCTAGAGTTAGTGCTAGAGTGCCTAAAGTTTCTAAAGTTCATAAAGTACTTAGAGTGCCTAAAGTTTCTAAAGTTCATAAAGTGCCT
>SKHV01000210.1 GCA_007116765.1 Prolixibacteraceae bacterium
GGATGCGCCTGGGCGAATTCGACCCGCCGGCCATGGTTCCTTTTGCAGGTATCAAACCCGACCGAATCAACGATCCCTCGCACAACGACCTGGCCCGTTTAATAGCGACCAAAACCCCGGTGCTGTTGAAAAACGAATTGCTTGAAGCTACCGGCGAAAAAGCACTGCCGCTTCAGGCTTGCAATGTAAAACGTATTGCCGTTTTGGGGCCACATGCTAATAAAATTGAACTGGGCGATTATTCAGGACCGGTTGAACCGCATTACGTTAGTACTCCCTTACAAGGAATTTTGGAATTTGTGGAGAAAAACGAATTGGATATTGACGTGTTGTTTGCCGAAGGTGGAAATACTGACAGAAAAAACGATTTTTATGCCCTTACCGGCTTTACAACCAAAAGTACCTCCGGCGAAACTGAACAATACAATGCCACCGAATTCGACGAAGCTGCCAGCGGCATTATTGCTACCGAACGTTTCGGAAACTTAATGCTGCGGGGAATTAAAGACGGCGACTGGACAGCCTACCACAATATCGACATTACCAATCTTGATTCAATCACCTTCAACATAAACGTTTCCCTTAGCGGTGGTATCATCGAAGTAAGGGTGAATTCGGCCACGGGCAATATCATTGCATCGCAAACGGTTGAAAGCACGGGGCGCGGTGGTTTTTTTGGAAGCAGGGTTAGCATTCCGGCAAAAGTAAATACGCTGGGTATTGCAGGGCCTCAAAACCTGTATTTCGTATTCCGCGAGCCACAACCCGAAGAAACCGATCAGGAAACTTTGGATTTAGCTGCCTCGGCCGATGTAGCCATCATTTTCGTAGGAACCGACCAAACCACCGGTCGCGAAGAGTCCGACAGGTTTTCGCTGGCACTGCCCGGAAACCAGATGAACCTTATCCAATCGGTAGCGGCGGTTAACCCAAACACCATAGTGGTGATGCAAACCATGGGAATGGTCGAAGTGGAAGATATTAAACACAATGCCAACATACCGGGTATAATTTACACGGGCTACAACGGTCAGGCACAGGGTGCAGCCATGGCCAAAATCCTTTTTGGCGAAGTAAATCCCGGCGGAAAAACAAGCATAACATGGTACAAAACCGTGAACGACCTGCCCGACTTTAACGATTACACCCTGCGTGGGGGCGAAGACAAAAACGGGCGCACCTACTGGTATTTCGATCAGGATGTTTCCTATGAATTTGGTTATGGCTTGTCGTACACCACCTTCGAATACAGCAATTTCAACATTAGTAAAACTAAAATTACCCCCAACGATAAAGTTGTGGTAAGTGTCGATGTGAGAAACTCAGGCGATGTGGATGGCGACGAAGTGGTTCAAATTTATGTGCGTACACCCGAAAGCCCTGCATCCCTGCAACGCCCCATAAAACGGCTGAAAGGCTTCAAGAGAGTCACTATTCCGGCCGGGCAAACCCAAACAGTAGAAATTGAGGTAGATTGTGCCGAACTTTGGTTTTGGGACGATGCAAACAGCCGTATTACCTTCGATCAGGGGAAATACGTATTTGAAATAGGTGCTTCGTCGCGCGATATAAAAGGGCAGGTTGAAGCGGTAATGAGCGGTCAGTTCGGTCCTGAGCTGAAAACCGTGGTGGCTCAATCCGACGAGATAGTTCTGCGTCCGGGCAAAACCACGTCAGTAAGTGTAACGGCAAGTCTAATCGACGATAGCTTTATCGATATTTCCGATGCAACGGTTATTTACAGTAGCAATAACCCATCGGTAATTAGTGTCGATGCAGAGGGCAAAGTAACAGCAAACAGGCCGGGGGTTGCCACCATCACCGCAAGGGTAAATTGCGAAGGAACAGCAGCTTCGGGCAGCTTCCCGCTCAAAGTAATGCCCGACCTTACACCTGCCAATATTAAGGTAAACGGAAAAGCAATCAAGGGCTTCGATCCAGGTACAAGTTCGTACAGTTACCTGGTAAGCAAAGGCTCAAAAATTCCGCATATCGAGGCCAGTGCCGTTAGTAACGATATATACGTTGAAATTGAACAGGCAAGCACAATACCCGGCACTGCCGTGGTAACTTTTGTCGATTATTTCACCTTTGAAAAGAATACCTATATCATTAATTTCGATGGGGAATCGCTCAGCGACGAATTCGCCGATGGAAAGCTTGGAAGCCAATGGGAATGGGTAAGGGAAGACAAACAAAATTACAGCCTAAGCTCAGTGCCAGGTGCTTTGACCATAACCAGCGAAACCGGCGACATTTCGGAAGGCAGTAACAATGCACGTAACCTATTGCTGCAAAGTGCCAACAACGATTGGGAAATTGAAACGAAACTGATTTGTTCGCGTACTCCGTCGCAACCCGAAAATGCAGGTGTAGTTGCCTATCAGGACGACGATAACTTTGTGAAACTCATGTTCAGGGCAGTAATTAAAACATCGAGGCAAACCGGGGTACAGCCGGGCACTGTCGATCTCCTCATTGAAGAAAACGGAATCGCGAAATCGGTGGCTTCGGTTAACCTTCGCGAAGAGGTAATTGGCGAAAACCACCTGCTTTTGAGACTCGAAAAATCGGGAAGCACTTACACGGCATATTATTCGGTGGATGGGAAGACCTTTGAAAAACTGGGAGCTTCGGATATTGCCCTGAAAGATATCAAAGCCGGGCTAATTGCCTGCGATGGCATTATTACCCAGAGCATGACCAGCACTTTCTGGTTCGATTCGGACACCACCAAACCCGATACCCCTTTCGATGTTTCGTTTGACTATTTCAGGATAAAAAACAGCGGGATACGATTACGATAGAGTTTGGAAAATAATAGGTGCATAGCATCAACTTAAATAAAAGATTAAAATGAACACAAACAAATATTTACTGCTTTCCATATTGCTATTGGTCAGCACATTTGCTTTTTCGCAGAATCCCGATTTCCACATATATCTGTGTTTTGGCCAATCGAACATGGCCGGTGCGGCACCTGCCGAAGCACGCGACTCGTTGGTAGATGAACGGTTTCGGATGATGAGTACCATGGACTGCCCCGACAAAGGTCGTGTACAGGGCAACTGGTACACTGCAACCCCGCCCATTTGCGATTGCAGGGCCGGGATTTCGCCTGCCGATTATTTCGGGCGGACCCTCATTGCCAATCTGCCCGAAAACATCACGATCGGGGTTATCAACGTGTCGGTGGGTGGAAGCCGCATCGAATTGTTCGAGAAGGACAGTTATCAGTCTTATGTGGAAACCGCACCTCACTGGATGCTTGGCTGGATTGAAAACTATGGCGGTAACCCTTATGGCCGACTGGTTGAAATGGCTAAACTGGCACAGCAGGATGGAGTTATCAAAGGTGTTTTACTGCATCAGGGCGAATCGAACCCCAACGACAGCCTTTGGACACAAAAAGTGAAAGGTATATACGATAATCTGATGGCTGATTTAAAGCTTAATCCGGAACAAACACCCCTGCTTGCCGGTGAATTGCTCAGTGCCGAATTCGATGGGAAGTGCCATGCATTCAACGAGTTCATACACCGGTTGCCCGGGGTAATTCCCAACGCGCACGTTGTTTCGTCCGAAGGCTGTCCCGGCATGCCCGACGGGCTTCACTTTACAAGCGAAGGATACCGGATGTTGGGCAAACGTTACGGCAAAAAAATGCTCGAAATAAACTATGCGAAAAGCAGGATTAAATAGTTTAAAAAAACCAATAAATATTTAAGAAAAGATGTATAAAAGAATCGTTCTGATTGCAGTTTTTATGGGCATTTATTTACTGAATGCCCAAAACCCCATCGTGCAAACCTATTTCACTGCCGATCCGGCACCAATGGTTTATGACGGAACAGTATATGTTTACACAACCCACGACGAAGACGAAACGGTGGACAATTTTTTTACCATGTTCAACTGGCGATGTTATTCAACAAGCGATATGGTAAACTGGACCGACCATGGGGTAGTGGCTTCTCTCGATGATTTTGCGTGGAGCGACAAAACAAACGGTGCCTGGGCTCCGCAAGGCATTGAAAGAAATGGCAAGTTTTACCTTTATTGTCCAATTCATGGCGACGGTGTAGCTGTTTTGGTTTCCGATTCGCCCACCGGCCCTTTCACCGATCCTCTCGGACACAGGCTTGTTCAGGATAGTGAAAACGTATGGCACGACATTGACCCAACTGTTTTCATTGATGACGACGGTCAGGCATACTTATTTTGGGGAAACCCAAGGCTTTTCTTTGTTAAGCTTAACGAAGATATGATTAGCTATGACCGTAGCATTGGAAATAACGGCATTGTAGCTGTGGAAATGAACCACGAAGCATTTGGAACCCACGAAGGACGGGGTGGACAGGTTCGCACGACTTACACCGAAGGGCCATGGGTTTACAAGCGCAACAACCTGTACTATTTAGTTTATGCCGCAGCCGGCATACCTGAATACATTGCCTATTCCACAGCCCCTTCAATCGAAGGTCCCTGGACATACCGCGGTTTTATCATGGAAAGAGCACCGCATCTGGCTTTCACTAATCATCCGGGAGTTATTGATTTTAAGGGGAATTCGTATTTGTTCTACCATAGTCACGAATTATCGGGAGGCGAAGGCTTCAAACGCTCCATTTGTGTAGAACAGTTTGAATACAAACCCGATGGCACAATACCTCTGATTGAACCAAGCAAAGAAGGAGTAAGCCAAAGTGTGGCAAATCTGGATCCATATCAACGGGTCGAGGCAGAAACAATCGCATGGAGCGAAGGTTTGAAAACAGCACACAATGAAGAAACCGGAATATATGTAAGCCAAATCCACAACAACGATTACCTCGTTGTAAAAAGTGTTGATTTTGGTAAAGGAGCAAAAAGTTTTGAAGCATCAGTAGCGTCAGCATCGGCAGGCGGAAATATTGAGCTGTACCTGGGAGGTGTTGATGGCGAACTTTTGGGCACTTTGTCAGTAGAAAATACCGGTGGATGGAACAAATGGAAATCTAAATCGTGTAAATTGAAAAAAACAAGCGGAGTGCACGATATCTATTTCGTGTTTAAAGGTGGCGAAGACGAATTATTTAATTTCGACTGGTGGAAAATGAAGTAAACAGAACAGGATAATCCTTTCTGTAGAAATATTATTTAAAGGCTGTTGATTCAATGCAATCAACTGCCTTTACTTTTTCTAAATGAATAAATTCTCATTCAGACAGCTTAATTCCAATAATCGGTGCAATTGTATCTGAAAACAACAATTTAATATCTGATATTATCGGGTCGGGTTTCGCGCTTGTGTGTATTTTGCCTCTTAATTTTCGTTTTATAATTATATTAAACTAAACCTATGAGAACCTATTTTAATTATGCATTTTTATTATTAATGATTTTGGGCAGCTTATTCTTGCTGCCAAACAAAAAATTATCCGCTCAATCATACCAGGCATGGTATAACAATGCTCAGGATCGTATCGACACTTTACGCAAAAACGATTACGGGATACAAATTTTCGACAAAGACGGACAGCCCTATAGCGGTGAAGTCTCGGTAAGAATGAAAAAGCATGAATTTCCCTTTGGCGCAGCCTTCGATTTTTATGAGGGAGACGTGAGTATGGGTAATGTATTTACTACCAACGATGCAATACAGGCTGAATTTGATGTTGAAATTTATCGCACCGAGCGATGGGATAAATACCTGGCTTATGCAATTCCTGCTGAGATTGGAAAGGAATACCGGATAACCCTGAAATTTGCCGAGATTTTCCATGGTGGCAATAATGCACGTGTTTTCGATGTACACGTTAACGGGGTATTATTCCTTGAAGATTTTGATACTCATGCTATGGCAGGAGGAAAAAATATTGCCATTGATACAAGCCTTGTTCTCACTGCAACCAGCACACAAATTAGCATCGAATTGAATGCCTCGATCGACAATGTGGCTATTAAAGGAATTGTTGTAGAAGAGATTGACGGAGATTATTTTAAGCGTATCAATTGCGGTGGTTCGGCATTAGTTACATCCGATGGTAATCAATATATATCCGAAGCAGGGTATTTCGATCCCAATGTTAAAAAAGTTGCTTCGCGCGAAGACTGGATGAAAGCCGCAATGTACAAATATTACAATGCCGGAGTATCGGGCAACTCCTTCAAATGGAGTGGCATACAGCCCAGGCATACAGCTCCCGATTATACAAATTTTGATAATGCGGTACGCTGGACACAAAAAGTAGGCTGGGATTTGAGGGCACATACCTTGTTGTGGGGTGGTGACGACGATCATTCAATGCCGGGCTGGGTTCGCAGTTTGCCAACTACCCAGGCCATCATCGATACCTGTAAAATGAGGGTTATTCGCGAAGTAACACGCTATCGTGGAATCATAAAGGATTACGATGTAATGAATGAGCCATTAACCAATCATGCTGATTGGCTCAGAAATACCGTGGGCGACTCAATAATTTGGGAAAGTTTTAAGTGGGCTCGTTCAGCCGACCCCGATGCCGAACTTTATATTAACGACTATAACGTGGAGTACAACTGGGGACAGGCCGAGGAGTACCGCGATTTGGTATTGCAAATGTTAGAAAACGGAGCGCCGGTTACAGGTGTTGGTATGCAAGCTCACTTTTGGGACTGTTGTCGTCCGAATATTAACGAGCTGGTTCATAATGTAAACATTGTGGCACAGGCCGGATTGCCTATAAAATTTACCGAATACGACTATGGCGGAAATTTAACTCAGGCTCAACAGGCATCCGATTATATTATGGTGCTTACCATTGCCTTTTCACACCCCTCAATAGTTGGCTTATATCATTGGGGAATTAGCGATGAAGGGGCATGGCGTGAAAATACCGGCTTTTTCGATTCTGAATACAGACCGAAACTTGCTGCCGATACCTTGCTGTATTACACAAAAACCAAATGGGCTACGAATTTTGATTCACTTTTAAGCGATGTAGAAACTTTGGTTTTTAATGCTTATCATGGCAATTATGAAATAGAAGTTGATTTTGATGGTGTGGTGAAAGTTTTCGAAGTTCCGCTATTGAAAGCCAATGCCGATTCCGTTTTTGTTCTGCATGAAGCCGAGGCAAGCCTAAAAGGGCCACAATTGCTCGAAACAATGATATCAGATGAGCAGAATAAGGTTCAGCTTGTTTTTGATAAACCTATCGAAAGCAGCTCCATCCGAAGAAATGAATTTAAGTTCTTTTCAACACAGGATATTGGACTTGAGTCTGTTAGTGCCGATTCGGAAAACCCAAATGTTTTGATTCTTTCATTAAGTAAAAACATTGGTAATGACAGTTACGTCTCAGTTTCCTATTTCCCGGGTAGTCTCAAAGCAAGCGATGGTAGTATTGCCAGTCCCTTTGGTCCCGAGCGAGTTATAATTCAATCGTCGGAACCTGATCCTGACCCTGATACCGATCCGGATAATAATGAAGATCCTGATTCAGAACCGGATGATGATGATAATCCTGATTCAGAACCGGATGA
>SKHV01000356.1 GCA_007116765.1 Prolixibacteraceae bacterium
TCGCGACACATCGTAGGCTGCACCTGCATAGCGTTGCGCCTCCTCAACCGAAAAGGTACGCGCGCTGGCAAATGCATAGCTATTCAATGGCCGCTCTTTGTTTACGGTTACCCGCACTTCTTCAATATTGACCAGACTCTCAACCAATTCGGCATTTACCAGCATCTCCCTACCCGATGTTACTTCAAGGTTTTGCATGGTTACGCTCTCGTAGCCCACAAAGCTGAACTGAACGCTTGCCCTGCCAATGGGTACGTTCTCCACCCTGTAACTGCCATTTTCACAGGTTATTGCCCCAAGCATTACTCCATTCACCATTACCCCAACCGACACGAAGGGAATAGGCTGCAAGGTTTCTTTGTCGATTACCCTGCCCCTGACGGTTTGGGTGTATTTTTGCGTGCCAAAAGTATTTGTAAGTGCAAATAAAAGAATTGAAAAGATTACTAAACGTTTCATATCGCATCAGATTTTAAAATTTTTAAGGCTTAACGTGCTAATCGGGAAATAAAACCATTGTATGCATCAACGATTTCCCCTTCAAAATTATTTTCGTTTAAATGCACCGTTTTATATGCATTTGGGTCGTCTTTTAGTTCAAGGGGTGTAAACATACTTATTGGGAAAGCATGGCAATGCTCGCATTTCTCGTTCAGCAAACCCTTAACCTTATTGAAAACAAGGTTGTAACCGTACTTGCTGTCTTTATCCTTAAATGAGCTACCACAACAAGTTACAAATACCAGTTGCTTTACTTCCTTAGCGTACATTCTAATAAACTCCTTCAACGGTACAATTAGCTTTCCTACCCAAACCGGACCACATAGAATCACACGGTCGTATTCTCTTACCTTCGATTTCAATTTATGGATACCAAGATTTACGCCCATAATCATTAAAATATGCGAATTCCAGCGCGGTACTATTTCTTCGATTTCACAACTTAGATCTTGCGCCATACGGTTAGCCAGAAATCGATTACTCCCTTTATGCGAGTAATAGAGTACTATTGTTCTCATAGTATATTATTAATTGTTATTAGTTTTATAGCCTGGTACTTTTGTTGCTTTGACTAAACGAAACAAATCCCTGGCCATCATCGGAAGCCAGATACAATAAAAAATTCCCATAAGCGGATGAATAATAGTTGATAAGTCATGCGTGAAAGGATGGATTGCATGCTGTATTAAATCCATAACATTACCAATCAGGCCAGCAATTGCGGTTACTTTACTGAAGTCTTTACTGTTCAGTATAATAATGCAGATTATAACGCCTGCACCCTGAGCTAGGAATCCTGACATATACGCTCCTGAACTGTTCCACATATCCATTGCAATTACAGCTTCGCCAGCTGCAATTATTTGAGATTTCAATTCAACACTATCGGCTACTGCATACTGTTTGCCCAAATGTAACAGGGCAAAAGTCGATTCATTGGCAAATACAAGGGCAACACCAATCATGGTAAATAAAGTAGCAAAAAAGACTGCGACTGAATTGAGCGACCTCAACGCCATAAACAGAGCCGGAAAGGTTCCCAGATAAGCTCCAACCAGAAACAACAATAAAAAATCACCTCGCAACATTACCTCTATATAGCTACTCTGCTGAATAGTAAAGAATTCCTCAGCAGTTGCTGGTTTTGGGCCGAGTACCATTTGAGCAATTAGAAGTGCAAGTATTGATGCTAATTGTAATAAAGCAGCCCATGCCCCGATAATGTAGAGGGTTCTAAGGTTAAATGAAGATGTATTGACTTTGTCCATATCCGCTCCTTTCGTTTGATTATAAAAATGAATGTCAGCACAAAGATGAATAGTAAAATAAAGGCAATCGTTCCTATGTGTAGAGGCGGACCAAGCTGATAGTACTGGCTGTTCTACACAACTGAACATATACATATTATGAGCAAAGAGAAAATAGGAATTGATTGGTACGGGAAAATTGGCGGACAGCTGGGATAAATATTTATGCATATTTGCGATTTGAATCGCACCATTCCAATACTTCAAAAGCAACCTAATGAGCAATGCTTTTTTGCAACTAACAAAATGTTAGTAACAAAACCAACCAAATCTTATTCTTCAGATTTTCTATAAAACTCACTTGGCGTTACCCCCATCTCCCTCTTAAAAAAGGAATTGAAGGTTGTTTTGGAGTTGAACCCGCTCTCCAGTGCCAGCCCAAGTATGGAAAGGTGCTCATACTTTGGATTGACCTTGAGCGATTGAAACTCTTTCAGCCTGTAAGCGTTCACGTAATCGTAGAAGTTTTTGCCAAGATGCTCGTTAAGATACTGCGAAAGCTGGTTGGTTGGGATATGGATCAATTCAGCCAGCTCAGGCGAGCTTAGCCGGGGGTTAAGGTACGGTTTCCGCCCTTCCATAACTGATGTAAGTTTGTCCTTAATATCCTTTATCATTTTTTCATTAAGCGTTGCCTTACGGTACTTCTTTGTTTCTATACTACTATTGGGAGCTGGTAAGTAGAATGGCAAGCCATCAATGGCCTCCTGAAAGCGTGGCTCAGAGCGGAGTTCGTCAAGCGTGCTATCCACAAGAGCAAATAGAATGGGTGTTGACCGATACTTAATGGCCATCTCGAAGTAATCAAGAGCCTTATCCTTCAAGCCAGTTAATAGGTATAGCTTGCTAATTGTTGGAAGGAATGGTGCGCTCTGCTCCAGGTTGTCCATTATTACTTCTTCTACTTGAAGCAATTGCTC
Source organism: Prolixibacteraceae bacterium (assembly GCA_007116765.1). Lineage (GTDB taxonomy): Bacteria > Bacteroidota > Bacteroidia > Bacteroidales > Prolixibacteraceae > Roseimarinus. The sequence goes on from SKHV01000356.1 coordinate 2,729, forward strand.
CTTGGCCTTGGCAATATCGCCCTTGTATGCGCTGTACAGCACCTTTACGTATGGTACAATAGACACGAGTGATGGGGCAGTTTCCTTTTCGCTTATAACTTTCCATGCCTTCTCAAAATACCCATTCTTACATAGGATCTCAACGTATGCTAAATAATGAGCCGACCAAAGATCTGCACTCTTCTCATTCTTCTCAATAAACTCCTGAGCCTTAATGTTATTATCGGTTAAGTGGTACAGGTAGCCAATACAGTAAGTGGTTATAGGGTCGAAAGGATTAAGTCTTTCGGCATGAAAGAACGAAGCGAAGGCCTCGTCAATACACCCCAACACTATATGTATCAATCCTCTGTAAATATATGCCTCGGCAAAGTTTGGCTTAAGTCTAAGGGATATATTTATATTCTCCAATGCCTTATGCATATCCCACTCAATCCAGAAATTCTTTCCTGCAACAAGATTATAAACCTCCGGAATATTGGGATTAAGCGTTAAAAGATGAGCGATATACCCTTCAACCTTTTGGTGGGCCTCCATAGGATTAACATGGCCGACAGAACTTAGCCATGTATAAGCATCGCATAGCCCAAGGTACGATTTTTCAAAGGCAGAATCTATAGCAATAGACTGCTCAAAGTATCCAATAATATCGTTGGCCCTATGATGATCGAATGAGTTGAGCAGTTGCAACCCTTTAAGGTAGTACTCAAATGCATGTGTATTGGAAATAGTTTTTTGCTCGCTGACGGAGGCCGGAGTTATCGTTAAGCTAATGCTCTCTGCAATAAGCTGGGCTATCTCGTCCTGAAGTATGAAAATATCCTTAAGCTCCCGATCCCACTTCTGAGACCATGCATGGAATCCATCTTCGGCTTTTATTAGCTGAGCTGTAATGCGCACCATTGCGCCCGAACGGCGAACGCTTCCTTCAAGTATAAAATTTATATTTAACTGTTTGCCTATTTCTCTTATGTCAGTATCCTTATTTTTAAAAGCGAACGATGATGTACGGGATATTACATCTAAGCCATCGAATTTGCATAATGCGTTAATTATCTCCTCGGTAATGCCATCGCTAAAATATTCATCCTCTTTATCGGAACTCATATTTTTGAAAGGAAGGACTGCGATGCTGTTCATTTGTATATTTATTTGATATGGGGTTTAAAATTATAATTTTATGCTTATATCGTTTACAAAATTTACTTAAAATCATCAGCAAGTTAGAAAGAAAACCTTCTTTCAATATCACCCCACCACATTAACCGGCTTCCCCTTAATAAAAGCTTTGAGATTATCAGCTGCAATGTACATGAGCCTTCTGCGTGCTTCGAAAGTAGCCCAGGCAATGTGCGGGGTAATCATGCAGTTTTTGGCTTTCAATAAAGGATTATCGGCAGCGGGCGGTTCGGTCGAAAGCACATCGAGCGATGCTCCGGCAATTGTTCCATTATTTAAGGCTTCGGCCAAATCGGGCTCGTTCACCAATGGGCCGCGACCGGTATTGACCAGCAGAGCCGACGATTTCATTTTACTTATCAGCTCCCGGTTAACAAAGCCTTTGTTTTCATCGGTAAGCGGACAATTGATGCTTACGATATCGCTTTGAGCGAATAACTTTTCAAGCGGAACCTGTTCAATACCATTGGGCAAACCGATTTTAACCGACCTGTTGGCAATAAGCACTTTCATGTCGAAAGCCAGTGCTATTTGGGCTATTTTAGAACCAATTTTACCATAGCCCACTATGCCCATTGTTTTTCCGGCCAATTCGGTCTGAGGCGAAAGGAAATACGAAAAATCGATGCTGTTTACCCAGCCACCCTTGGCCACATGCTTGCTGTGCATTTCAACTTTATTGAAGTGGGCAAAAATATGGGCAAAAACCAATTGAGCTACCGAATTGGTGCTGTAGGCCGGTATATTGGTCACAATTATCCCCCTTGCATTGGCAGCTTCAATATCAACTACATTATAACCGGTTGCCAAAACACCAATGTATTTCAACTTAGGCAATTGCTGAATAACTTCGGCATTAATAATCACTTTATTGGTAAAAATGAAATCGGCTCCGGCACAACGCTCAAGCACCATATCCATAGGAGTACGGTCGTAAACCGTAATGTCACAAAAATCCTCAAAAAATTTCCACGATAAGTCGCCGGGGTTTAAGGTATAAGCGTCGAGTACAACAAGTTTTTCCATATGTTTATATTTACGAGAAACAAAGAAACGAAGTAAAATCGTAAGCACAAAGACTGGATTCAGGTTTAATTACGCTGCGCTCCGTTGATTTGGCTACGCCGATCTTCGATTTCGCTTCGCTCCAATTCAAGTTTCAGGTTTTTGAAGCAGTATGAACAACAGAAAAAGACAGACAGCAACTTACCTCACCAACCAGCCATAAGCCATAAGCAAGCAGCCATCAAACATATCCCACTAATCCGGCTCAATGGCTACAAGCCGTTTGGTGTTTCGCGATAGTTCGATACGACTGAGCAGGGTTTGCATAATTTGCGTGTAAATATCTTTCTTCAAAATTGCATCTTCAATTCCTGCATCAATATTGGGGTTATCGTTCACTTCAATAACATACACCTTGTCGCCCACCATTTTTAAATCAACGCCATACAAGCCGTCGCCCATGAGCGATGCAGCTTTTAGTGCAACTTTCATAACCGCTTCGGGAACCTGCTCAACCGGAAGCGTTTCCGAATCGCCCGAGCCATCTTCTTTCGATGCCTGCCAATTGTAAATTTGCCAGTGGTTCCTGGCCATGTAATACTTACAGGCAAAAAGGGGCATATTGTCGAGCACGCCTATGCGCCAGTCGTATTCCGAATACAGGAACTCCTGTGCAATAACCATATCGGAATTACGGAACATGGTTTTCAGGGCATCAATAAGTTCCTGCCCGTTGTTCACTTTAATTACACCCACCGAAAAAGCACTGTCGGGCTGCTTTAGCACCAGGGGAAAATCGTACTTTTCGGCTTCGCTCTTTTTAAATATTCCTTTTGACAGCATTATCGTTTTTGGCGTGGGGATGCGGTTTTGGCGCATGCGTTCATTGAGGTATATTTTGTTGGCACAGCGCAAAATGGACCAGGGGTCGTCAATAACCACCAGTCCTTCGGCATAGGCGCGGCGCGAAAACTGATAAGTATAATTGTTTACACTTGTCGTTTCACGTATAAAAAGTGCATCGTACTCACAAATATCTTCGTAATCGTTCTTTGTAATAAAATCGACATAAAACCCGATTTTATTAGCCGCTTCTTTAAAACTCTTCAATGCAACCGGGCACGAGGGCGGATGCGGTTCGTTGGGATTCACAAGTATGGCCAAATCGTATTTATAATGCTTTAGACGGGGCTTGGCAAATCGTTTTTTCGAGAAATAGGCGTTGGCAAATTTTTCAATTCCCGCACATTCTTCAGCATCCAATTTATTTAAACTGATGGGGAGTACACGATGAATCATCCACTTATCGGTTTTGATAAAAGAAACCTGCAAAAGCGGGGTTTCAAACAACTGATAAAGTCGATGTGCAAGCACCTTAAACGACGACTCCCCGGTTTGTCCAAAATAAATCTGGAATGAAAATTTATTCTCTTCAATTTTTGATAGTGAAGTTTGAATCAGTTCTTCAATGTCGGTGGCAATGGAGCGAATAACCGACAGGTTTTTGAAATCGCGGATGGTTGTTACGCTTGGAATAGCCCTGTGCTCACGTGCCGATGCCAGCAAGGACACATAGTAACCCATACTTTGGTAACGGTATGAGTTACAAAGGTTGAACACCCTCAAATTGCGGTTTACCTGAAAATCTATTTCGGTAATGTATTTCTTTGAAGAAAGTACACGTACGCCTTCAATTTCGAATTTCCATTCCTTTGGATTATCTACGACTATAATATTCGAAAGCGAATCGTTCGATTTTGGCCTCGAAATAGTAAAAACCATGCGCACGGCATGCTCACCGGGCACATAATAATCGCCCAACGTTTCAAGCAAAACAAAACCCAGGCGCTTATACCATTCAACAAGTGTATGGTTGCTTGCATGTGCCTCAAGGGTAACCCTTTCGCAGCCACGTGCGATGGCCTGGTTCATTGCATGATTTATGAGCTTGGCCCCAACTCCTTCGCCTTGCATTGTCGGGAGAACGCCCAGAGAATACAAGCGGATAGAGCGTGGATGCACGTGCATGATAATACTACCAGCGGCCATGCTTTTCTTACCTTTGCCCAAGTGTTTTTCGGCAATCCAAACCTCCTGAAAGTTGCTCGATAAGCTCAGGCGCAAAGTTCGCCTTGAGCTTTGCTGAAAAACCGGGAAACATTCACGTTCAATTTTTTCGAGCAAATCAAGGTCGCCCGCATTTGATTTCCTTATAGTTACAGACATATTTTTGAATAGAAATTAAAGTCGAAATTTAGTTGATTTTTTGATTCAAAATAAAATTTGAAAATTTTTATTTATAAAATCAGACGATGGCATTCCTAGCCCTAAAATTCATTTACTTGAAGCCAATTTAGGAGAATCAAATTTAGAATAACAACACTATAATTAATTTAATAGATCTATGTTTTTTGTCGTATTTATCAAAAAAGTGTAGCTTTTTTGCAATGACTTAACTAAATTGTAACGGCAAATGGCATTTTTGCCGCACTAAACACAAGCATTTTTTAGTTTACGCTTGTAAAACTACAAAAGCACAATCAAGCAAATTGTGCAAACTACAACTCA
>SKHV01000129.1 GCA_007116765.1 Prolixibacteraceae bacterium
ATTAGTGAGAGGAAGATGTTAGGCTATGAAAGAAAACTTGTCTATATTATTAGTTGAGGATAATATTCTTAACCAGCGAATTACTACATTTAGCTTGAAAAAATTCAATCATGAGGTTGATATAGCTAATAATGGATTAGAAGCTGTAAATAAATACCGCGAAAAAGAATACGATGTCATTTTGATGGACATAATGATGCCCGTTATGGATGGTTTGGAAGCTACATTTCAGATTCGTAAATACGAAAAAGAAACAGATAGCAATAAACACACTCCTGTAATTGCTATTACAGCCAATACACTTGATAACGATAGGGATAAATGTATTGCCACCGGAATGGATGAGTATATGGCAAAACCATTTGATATGAACAGGCTTAATGAAATATTCAAGGAATTGAATATTGTAGGATAATCTTACTATCTTTAGCCGTTATTTTTATTTTTTGTAATGGCTGAACCGCTCGACTTAAGGGAAAACTCATATTCAGAAACTGATATTGAAATTGACAAAAGGTTAAGACCTTTGTCATTTTCCGATTTTAGTGGTCAACAAAAGATCATTGATAATCTGCTTGTATTTGTGCAAGCTGCCAAGCAGCGTAACGAAGCTTTAGATCACGTATTACTTCACGGTCCTCCGGGCTTAGGTAAAACTACCTTATCCAATATTATAGCTAACGAGCTGAATGTAAACATTAAAACAACATCGGGGCCGGTATTGGATAAACCAGCCGATTTAGCAGGATTATTAACCAATCTTGATGAACACGATGTACTTTTTATTGATGAAATTCATAGGCTTAGTCCTATTGTTGAAGAGTATTTATACTCAGCAATGGAAGATTATAAAATTGATATATTAATTGATAAGGGTCCAAGTGCACGTTCAATTCAAATTGAATTGAATCCATTTACTTTAATAGGGGCAACAACTCGTTCGGGTTTATTAACCAGCCCCTTAAGAGCCAGGTTTGGAATCAATTCTCATTTAGAATATTACGATTCTGAAATTCTGAATAAAATTATTAAACGCTCTGCAGGTATTCTGAGAGTTGAAATTGATGATAATGCAGCCATCGAAATTTCGCGCAGAAGCAGAGGTACTCCACGTATTTTGAACGCACTTTTACGACGTGTTCGCGACTTTGCTCAGGTAAAAGGAAACGGACGTATTGACATTGAAATAACAAAATATGCACTTGATGCATTAAATATTGACCAACACGGGCTCGACGAAATGGACAATAAAATATTGTCTACAATCATTCTAAAGTTTAAGGGTGGCCCAGTAGGATTATCTACTATTGCTACTGCTGTAGGAGAAGAATCGGGTACAATTGAAGAAGTTTATGAGCCATTTCTCATTAAAGAAGGTTTCATTAAACGTACACCCCGCGGAAGAGAAACAACTGAACTGGCTTATAATCACTTAGGAATAGACCAAATAAACAACGATAATTTGACCTTGTTCTAAGGCTTACTCAAATTTTACTTTGAACATTTGAGGCCAAAGTTTACCGGTAACATAAAACAAATCTTCTTCTTCATTATAGGCTATTCCGTTAAACACATCGGCACGGCGCAAATCAAGCATATTCAGCAAATTATTCATATTAATAAAAGCTAATACCTTGCCGGTTTTTGCTTCAAATTTCACTATGGTGTTTGTAGTCCATATATTTGCATAAATATTTCCATCAACATATTCAAGTTCATTCACATTTCGAACAAACCCTGTGGGTGTGCTTACTTCTATTGTTTTAACTACTTCAAAATTATCGGGGTTCAAATAGCTTAATTTAGAAGTGCCATCGCTCATTATCAAGTAAGTACCATCATTACATAATCCCCAACCTTCGTCCGATTGAAATGAAAATTCGTTGAGTTTTTCAAAGGTGTGCACGTCGTAAACAAAACCCTTACGCGATTTGTAGGTGAGTTGGTAAATTTTGTCGTTTAGTATGGTAATGCCTTCACCAAAATAACGATCGTCGAGTTTTAGCTGATTGAGTACTTTTCCTCCTTCGTTTGGAAGGTAAGCATATACATACGATTGACCGTAATTACCGGTACCTTCGTATAAAATCCCATTATGAAACTCAAGTCCCTGTGTGAAATAGGATGTGTTATGAGGTATTGTTTCAATAATTCGGTAGCTTAAATTTTTAGGCTGAATATTGGATAAAATTGAAATCGTATTGTAATGTGTACCTGTTTCACCTTTTGCATTAGTCGCTATAGTTTTAACTGAATAAATTCCCGGTAAATATTCCGACGAGTTGACTTTGATTGAAAAACTTTCGCTGTTTGATGTTTTTATTAACTCATTGTTTAGAAAAACATCAATTTTTTCAATTTTTGGATTATCTACCCTCGAAGTTATATCAATAGAAAATTCATTTCCTTGAATAACTGTTTTATTTGAAGGTGTAATCTGTATATTTGTAACAGGTTTTCTTTCGGGTTTCGATTGTGAACTGCAAGCTGAAAACCCCACTAAAAATACGAGAAAATAAAAGCAAATTAATTTCATTGTTTTATTATTATTTGACTATACATTTTGAGCAAAAATAACAAACAAAGCATTAAATAGAATTTTTTAGGAAATAAATAAGCCTTTTTACAACTTGAAAGCATTAAAAAAATTAAGCGGAGAAACAGCAATTTATGGAATGCCCAGTATTATTGGACGATTTTTAAATTGGTGGCTTTATCCATATTGGACACATGTTTTTATACAGCAGTCAGACTTAGGGCATATTACCAATATTTATGCCTACGTAGCATTTTTGCTGGTGATTTTGACTTTTGGAATGGAAACCGGTTATTTCAGGTTTGCATCAAAAGAAAAGGATAAGGTAAAAGTATTTTCAACAGCACTTTTTACGCTTAGTTCTACCTCGCTTATTTTTATTGTTTTACTGTTTTTATTTATTCAGCCTGTTACCTCATTGCTTCAGCTCGAAGGCTATACCACATTAGTCACAATTGTAGCTATAACACTGGTTTTTGATGTATTATCCACACTTCCGTTTGCCGCTTTACGTTTATCTAACAGGCCTATACGTTTTGCCACTATAAAATTTATCAATATTGGTGTTAACATAGCTTTAAACCTGTTTTTCCTCTCATTGTGTCCATTTTTGGCTGAAAAATTCCCGGGGGGTATTGTAAGCAATTTATATAATCCTGATTTTGGAATTGCGTATGTATTTGTGGCTAATTTAAGCGCAACGCTAATTACTTTCTTAATGCTTATACCCTATATGAAAGTAAAATTTGTTTTCGATTTTTCGCTCTTTAAAAATATGATTTTATATTCGTTCCCGATTCTTATTATAGGAATTACAGGCATGATAAACCAAAATATTGATAAAATACTATTGCCAAAGCTTTTGCCCGAAAGTGCCGATCCAATGAAACAGTTGGGTATTTATGCTGCATCATTTAAAATGGCAGTGGTATTGAATATGTTTATACAGGCCTTCAGATATGCTTTTGAACCTTTCTTTTTCAGCCAAAAAGGTGATTTAAGCGATAGAAACATGTATGCAATTATTATGAAATATTTTGCGATTGTTGGCTTGTTTATATTTCTTGGATTTTCAACATTCACCGATGTCTTTAAAATCATAATCCGTTCAAATTACCACGAGGCTTTTGCAATTATTCCAATTGTATTGTTGGCAAACTTATTTATGGGTATTTATTTCAATTTATCGTTGTGGTACAAAATAACCGATAAAACACATTATGGAGCTCTTATAGGAATAGCGGGTTCAATAATTACCATTGCGCTTAATGTTTTACTTATTCCCATAATTGGCTACTATGCATCGGCAATTGCAATTTTGGTATGTTTTATTTCTATAACGGTAATATCTTATTATTGGGGAATGAAATATTATCCGATAAATTATAAAGTAAAAAACTTTCTGTTCTATTTAGTTGTTGCTTTAATTCTGTTTGGAATTCATTGGTTAGTAAGAACTGAACATAATTCGTATCTTTGGCTTGCTTTTTCAGTAAATATTATTTTTGCAGCAATTATTTACTTTAAAGAGAAGAAGGAAATATTAAGTATTATAAAAAATTAAAAAATTATCATAAAATGAGTACTTTAAAAATTGCTTTGGCTTCGGATCATGCGGGTTATGAAAGAAAGCAGGTGGTTCTGAAACATCTTAAAAAGTTAGGTGTCGAATACAAAGATTTTGGCGCATACTCTTCAGAAAGTAGCGATTATGCCGATTGGGCACACCCAATGGCATTGGCAGTAGAAAGTAATGAGTTCGATTTAGGCATTTCGCTTTGTGGAAGTGGAAATGGCATAAACATGACAGTGAACAAGCATCAGGGCATACGTTCGGCCTTATGCTGGAATGCCGAAATTTCCGCATTAGCAAAAAAACATAACAATGCAAATGTATTGGCACTTCCTGCGCGCTTTGTAAACGATGATGAAGCAATTCAAATTGTAGATACTTTCTTGAATACTGATTTTGAAGGAGGAAGGCATCAGCATCGTATTGAAAAAATTCCTATTCTTAAAAATTGAATGTTTAATTTTCAGTTGTTAAGTGAAAAATGCTATTTTTAATCACTGAAAAATAATGTGTTATGCTATCAAATACATGTAAATATGCTATAAGGGCGTTAATATACCTCGCTAATTATTCGACGAAAGATAAAAAAGTAGGTATTAAGAAAATATCAGAAGACTTGGCAATTCCGTCACCATTTCTTGGAAAAATACTTCAAAATATGGCGCGTGAAAAGCTTCTTATTTCAACTAAAGGCCCTAATGGAGGCTTTGCTTTAGGACTTGCACCCGAAGATATTTCGCTCTACGATATCGTGGTGCATGTTGATGGCGACCGTTATTTTAACAACTGTGTAATAAGGCTTGAACCTTGCAGTTGCTTTGCCGATGAAATATCGACCTGTGCCGTGCACCGGCGATATGGAAACCTGCGTAGTGATGTGATGTCTTTTTACAAAGAAACAAGTTTAGCCGATATTGTTGAAGATTTTGAGATATCGGGTGAAGTTATTCATTTTTAAAAGAAAACCTTTTCAATTTTTTTCTCTTTTATAAACCAATAATAAAATAGAATTCCCGATAATGCACCAAGCGTGTTAGCAATAGCATCGGCAACAGTTCCGGTGCGGTTAGTTGTAGCAAGGTGTTGTAATATTTCGAAAATTAAACCGGTAACACTTGCCGTGAGTACAGAAATAACAAAACTTTTAGCGTATTTTTTATTCTTAACAAAAACGGGTATAAGTAGAATAGTAAATACAAAGTAGAAAATGAAATGCACTACTTTATCGGCATGTTCAAACAATTTTACGCTTGGAATTTTATTGGGTGGTGTAAGCGATGCATAAACCAAAAGTAACAACCAGATTAAGGGATAAAGGTATTTTCTGTATTTTATCATGTCTTCAATATAAAACTTAAAGTTGCAAATATCTGTCAATTATTATTTGAAAACGTAATTTGTTTTCATTATTTTTCATTAAAATTTAACAACATGCCGGGCATTTATTTTCATATTCCTTTTTGTAAAAGCATTTGCAGTTATTGCGATTTTTATAAAACCACCAATACCGAAAAAATAGAAACTCTGGTTTCTATGCTTCAAAAGGAAATGGATTTACAAAGCACTTATCTTAGCACTAAAAAAATCGAAACCATTTATTTTGGTGGGGGAACTCCCTCGTTGCTAAGCATAAGTCAATTTAACGAATTACTACACGCATGCCATTCGGCTTTCAATATCGATACTAAGGTGGAAATAACGGCCGAAGTGAACCCCGACGACCTCACGTCCGACTATTTGAAAAGCTTGCGAAAAACAGGCGTAAATAGGCTCAGTATAGGTATTCAGTCGTTTGTGGCAAACGATTTGAAATTAATGAAACGAAGGCACTCATCAGCACAGGCCTTAAATGCAGTAAAACTCGCGCAGAAGGCCGGGTTTGATAACATCAGCGTCGATTTAATTTACGGAATTCCAGGGATGAAACTCAAACAGTGGGAAGAGAACCTCAATAAGGTATTCGAATTAGGAATTCAACACATTTCAGCATACCACTTAAGCTACCATAAAAACACTAAGCTTTGGAACGATTTAAAAAATGGAAGTATTCACGAAGTGCTTGAAGAAGACAGCATAAATCAATTTAGTATGCTTATCGATAAAGCAATAGAAAATGGTTTTGAGCATTACGAAATATCAAACTTTGCGGAAAACGGACTTTATTCTCAACACAACTCTTCGTATTGGAAACAGACCGAGTATCTCGGACTTGGGCCTTCAGCTCATTCGTTTAATATAGCCAGCAGGCAATGGAATGTTTCAAATATCGATAAGTACATAGTTTCTCTACAGCAAAACAAAGTGCCTGCAAAAATTGAGAAACTCTCGTTGAGCGACCAGTATAACGATTATGTAATTACTTCGCTACGGACCAAATGGGGGCTCGATAGAAACTTTATTCAAAATACATTTGGTGAACGGTATGTTGAGCATTTAAATCGAATAATCGACAAATATTCATCAAGTGGAAAAATTATTTTCGAAAATAATACAGTAAATTTAACCCGTGAAGGCTTATTTGTTTCAGATGCAATTATGGCCGATTTCATAATTTTGAACACTTTAATATGAACATTGAAACCCTTCGTGAATATTGTATTTCGAAAAAAGGAGTTAGCGAATGCTTTCCATTCGATGAAACATCGCTTGTGTTTAAAGTGATGGATAAAATGTTTGCTCTAACCGATTTGGAAGAAGAACTTTGGGTAAATTTAAAGTGCGACCCCGAATTGGCACTTGCTCTTCGCGAAGAATATGAGTTTGTTGAACCCGGATACCACATGAATAAAAAGCACTGGAACACGATAAGAATTCACGATTATGTACCCGATAAACTAATACATGAATGGGTAGACCACTCGTATCATTTGGTAGTGAAAAGTTTGACTAAAAAGCAACAAACTGAATTAAATAAGCTTTAAAAATGGAAAAATATCAATTTGAATTAAGCGGAGACTATATTGAGTTAATAAAACTACTTAAGTTACTAAGTATTGCTGAAAGTGGTGCACAGGCAAAACTTATGGTCGAAAGTGGTGAGGTGATACGCAATGGTGATTTGGAAAATAGGAAAAGAGCAAAAATTATTAAGGGCGATAAAATTGAGATTTTTGATTTAGAGATCGAAATAGTATAAAAAAAAGCCGGAAATTGGGGTTTCCGGCTGAAGTTAAGCTTGTGCGCTTGGGGCGTGTGGTTGGAAAAGAGAAAATTAAACTGGTTTTGATTAAGCAATACAAAAATACGACAATTTATTAGCTTGTCAAGTATATATTTAGAATAATTCTAATTTTTTAACATTTTTTTTACAAACGTATGTTTTCACTTGATGAACGTACGTTTTCACTTGATGAA
>SKHV01000464.1 GCA_007116765.1 Prolixibacteraceae bacterium
GATTGCCCACGACAAAAGCATTCCGGTGCTCATTGCCAAAGGTAGTGATAAAAAATAAGATAATAAATTATATCTATGAATTCAATTACAAACTTACAGGGAACATTTACCATAAATAACGGAGTAAAAATGCCTTATTTCGGATTGGGAACATTCCAGTCGGAAGAAGGCAGTGAAGTAATAAACGCGGTAAATTATGCCCTGGATACAGGATACAGACTTATAGACACTGCTGCATTTTACGAAAACGAGAAAGGAGTGGGTCAGGCCATTCGCGAAAGCCAGATTCCACGCGAAGAAATTTTTGTTACTACCAAGGTTTGGAACGACAAGCAAGGCTTTGAAAACACCTTAAAAGCCTACGACGGAAGCCTGAAGAACCTTGGTCTCGAATATGTCGATTTATACCTTGTACACTGGCCCGTGACCGGCAAATTTCAGGAAACTTGGAAGGCTCTTGAGAAAATTTATAAAGAAGGCAGGGTAAGGGCAATCGGTATCAGTAACTTTTTGAGTGTCCATCTCGACAAATTATTACCGCAAGCCGAAATTACGCCAATGGTTAACCAGGTTGAATATCACCCTTACCTGATGCAAAAAGAACTTTTTGAACAATGCAGGCAAAACAACATTGTGTATCAGGCATGGAGCCCAATAATGCAGGGAAGGGTATTCGACATTTCTGAGCTAAAAAAGATTGCGAAAAAATACCGAAAAAATGCCGCGCAAATTGTGTTGCGTTGGGACTTACAAAACGGCGTAGCCACCATACCCAAGTCGGTTAACCAGGCCCGCATCGAAAGCAATGCCGCTATATTCGATTTCGAAATTTCGTCGGAAGATATGAAAGCCATTGATGCACTGGATCGCGATGTCCGCTTTGGCTACGACCCCATGCTGGTATAGTTTTATCTAAACATATGAATGGCCGGTATTGGTTTGCGTATTTAAAGTAGCGAATCGATATCGGCTTTCACATATTCAGATAAAACGAATGAACCAATTTTTTATATTCATCGGTGTAAACATTATGAACTTCGGTTTCGAGAATCAGCGTATTCTCCTGAATGCCCCCTTCGGAAAAACCAAACTCCATGAGCACCCGCTTTACTTCTTTTTGAGCATTGGGTTTTACTCTAGTAATGCGCACCGGGAAAAAGCCATTCAGGCCGGCTTCGTGCCTGAACTCCTGCTCGCGATTTGCCGGAAGCACCACGCCCAAAAGCCCTTCATAATTAAGCAACTTAACAGCTCCTTTTATCAACTCCGAAAAAGGCAACATATCGTTGTGCCGGGCCAGTTTTCGAGACTCATGCTCCGGCTTTAACGAATGGCTGAAAAAAGGAGGGTTACAAACAATGCCATCGTACTTTTTTGATGTAGCCTCAACAAATTGAGTAAACCCCGAATGAATGGCGGTAAGTCTGCTGCTCCAGGGCGAATTTTCAAAATTGGAAAGCGCATCGGCAATGGCTCCTGAGTCAATGTCAATGGCGTCGATAGTGGCACTGCAACGCTGTGTCAGCATAAGCGCAATTAAACCTGTGCCGGTACCAACATCTAATATCTTTTCTGATATAGAACATGAAAACCATGCCCCCAGCATTACTCCATCGGTGCCAACTTTCATGGCCGAATTTTGTTGATTAATATCAAATTGTTTGAAACTGAATACCTTTTTATCTGACATACACTATTATTACATTGAAATAAAACAATGAAAATAACAATTGAAACAAACATTCTGTATTTAAGATAGGTTTTTCAGCAAAAACATTTAAGAAAATATTCTGGATGGTGCAGAATTGGCTGCTTAAATTGAAGCAAAAATAAAAAAGCGCATAAGCACTGAAAATAGAAACAATGGCATATTCTTTGTTTAATGAAAACTCTTTAAAAACAGCGAATACATGCACATTGAAAATATTTGCATACAAACGCATTTTCAATTTAAAAGTAATTTACTTTGCATTTTAATCTTTAAAACAGAAACAATGAAAAGAATAATTCTTGTACTTATAGTTTTGACTCTGGGATTTTCATGTAAAAGCACAAAAAAAGCAGCACACCAAACCGCTATTGATACCGACAACACTTCACAAGTAATTACCGAAACCTCTCATAAGGCAGAAGAAATTACGCCAACAGTATTAGAGGAACCGGTAGTTGTTCGCACCGAAGAAGTACGCGTGATGGAAGATAAAGTAGAGAGCGAGGCAACTTTCGAATTTTATGTAATTATTGGAAGTTTCTCACTCAATGCCAATGCTGATAAATACAAAGCTGAAATGGTAAACAAAGGATTCACTCCTACAGTATTGATTTCAGAAACCGGACTTTTCCGTGTAGCAGTAGAACAAACACACTCCGAAAATCAGGCACGCACGGTAATTTCACGTATCAGAAGTCAATTCCCGGAGCACAACGATGTATGGTTGCTAAAACGGAGATAAACAAATGAGGTGAAGCTAAAGCTCTACTGCTTCATCCTGCTTCCGGTTTAGGGTAAGATGTATTTTTCGTGCAGCGACAATACTGCTGTTCAACTCAAAACCAATAATAATCGATAAGCAGTTCAGGTAAATCATAACCATCACAACCGGGAGAGCTCCAATTGAGCCATACAAAGCGTTGTAGCGTCCAAAATGGTCAATGTAAAACCCAAAGCCAAGTGTAATTGCTATCGAAAGAAAAGTAGCCAGTGTAGCACCTGCCGAAATAAAGCGATATTTGCTTTTTCGGGCTGGACCTAAATAAAATAAAAACGAGAATGCAAAATAGAACACCGCCAGAATTATTATCCACTTGCCCACCGAAACCAGGTAATAAGTCCAGTTAAGCTGCATTAATTCATGCACAACCAAAAAATTCATTACTCTCTGTGTCAAAACAATGAGCACAATACCAATTGAAATTAGCAGCGACAAAATCACAACCAGCAACATGGCAATGGCTTGCTGCATCAACCAACTTCGGGTTTCTTCAACATTAACCGATGCATTGAACGACTGAATCAAGGAAACAATGCCATTGGTTGAAAAAATCAGAGCCATGCCAAAACCCAACGACAATAATCCGCTGTGCCTTATGGTCACTATTTCTTCAATAGTATTCAATACCGAAGGAAAAACCATTTCGGGAACAATTGACTCGATTAGAGACATCAGTTGTTCCTGGAAATTTGGGATAGGTATAATGGGAATAAGAGTGAAAAGAAAAATTATACCGGGAAATATAGCAAGCATAATGCTGTATGCCACCGATGAGGCTCTACGGGTAATATCGCCGTCACGAATACCTCTGAAAAAGAATAGTGCCACATTATAAATTGGAACCTTATCGAAACCAGGAAACGATACGCGTTTGGCTTTATTAATGTACGGGATTGCTATACGTAAATATTTGAACAGCCAAATTCGTTTAATTAATTTCATAAGCAGGCTCTAAAAAAGATGGGCTTATTGTTATTGCAGCTGACGTTCTATACGCAACTGGTGAATGTGCGATAGTCCATTTTGTGATTTCACCATAAAATACACACGGTAACGCTCTTTTTCTACCATTAAGTTTCCAATAACATAATGCGAGTCGTCTTTGCCCCCCTGATGAATGATGGTAAAGTTTTGTGGCGGATTTTTCTTGAAAAAATCACTCATCACCTTCTCGGCATGTGCTTTACTATATACATTTTCCGAGTCCAACACTACCAATTCAACATTTTGACTGAAATACCTGGATAATGTAGAAGCATTTCCGGTTTTCATGCTAAACATTATTTCTTCGGGTATTTGAGCAACTGCGGTACTTCCCAAAAGAAACAATAAGCCTAACAATAAAATATTATTCTTCATATGCTTTTCCATTGTTACATGTTTTTGATGTTGAAATTATTCATAAATATAGAATAAATCAACATCAGTTCCTATCAAGCAATCCGAAATACTACAAACATTATGCAATTTTACAAAAAAAAACTGGTGTATGGCAAATTTTTTGCACTACAAACAATCTTATATCGGGTATATGTCACTCTCTTATCTTATAAAAAAGTTATCTTGCTGAATCATTGTATTTGCAATATTGTTTATGACAAAAACCAAATATTAATAACTTTGAATCAATAACCAAAAAATATGTTCAAGTGCGAATAAACCTTATAGTAATAGGAAAAACCGACACCGATTACCTGAAAAAAGGAATCGAAGTGTATACACGCAGACTTGGTCATTATATTACTTTTGATATTAGGGTAATACCGGCACTAAAATCGACAAAAAACCTGAGTACAGGACAGCAAAAGCAGAAAGAAGGCGATCTTATTCTGAATAGCATTGAAAACACCGACACGCTTATACTTCTCGATGAAAACGGAAAACAATTCAGCTCGATCAATTTTTCAACTTTCCTTGAAAAACAAATGATAACAGGCACTCGTAATCTGGTTTTCGTAATTGGTGGACCTTACGGTTTTTCATCCGATGTGTACAAAAAAAGTTCTATGAAAATATCTTTATCGGCAATGACTTTTTCGCACCAAATGGTGAGGTTAATATTTGTGGAACAACTATACAGAGCAATGACAATCATCAAAGGAGAACCCTATCATCATCAATAGATATAAGAATGAAAATTACCCGATACATACGCACACCATTTATCCTTTTTATGGTTTTTACTCTACTGGCAGTGGTAAGCGAAAACTATATTTTAAGCGGGGGTGTTAAGCAATTCGATATTAACCGCTTTGTAAACACGCTTCATAAAAAGGAAACAAAAATCGATAATTTGATGGAACAAGCTGTGCTAAAACTCCGCGATGCTGATGTTTCAGAAAACAGCGATTTTTTTTTACTATTGAACTCGTTCGATAATATTTTTGAAAAAACAGGGCAAGCCATTCTGGTTTTTTCAAATAATGAGCTTCTATATTGGTCCGATCGCACAGCAGCATTCGAGCAAGAACTTGTAGAAGTTGACAACGGGCTTATACACTTACCCAACGGATGGTATGTAGTAAAAAGCAAACATGTGAATAATTACACTTTATTGGGGTTGACACTGATAAAATACGACTACAAAATTCAAAATAACTTTCTAAAAAATAATTTTGCCACAGGATTTCATTTACCACAGGATTACGAAATACATTTTTATCCCAGTGAACAAACATTTCCTGTTCATAACAAACAAAACATTTTCCTTTTTTCGATAAACCCAACCGGGGAGTTGCCCTGTATTTACAGCGACTTATATATACCGGCAGCTCTGTATATATTTGCACTGCTCATGCTGTTTATGACAATTTACCGAGGCGCCAACCATTATTTTCATCGCTACAAACCCATCAAGCTGCTTGTAATTTATCTCTTACTTGCTGGTATTTATAAACTGATGCACCATTTTAACCTGCCGCCTTCGGTTTACCATACCGAACTGTTTTCGCCAAAATATTTTGCTTATTCTGCCCTTTGGAGTTCAATGGGCGAATTGCTCATTTTCAGTATCTTTATATTTTTCGGTTCTCTGGTCTTCATCCGTCTTTTTGATATTTCTAAAACGATTAAAAAAAACAAAGCTTACTCAGTTCTATCGTTCATTGGCGGAATGGTAATGCTTGCATTTCTTTTTGTTTTTATCAGAAAAGTAATGTTCATTCTAATAATGAACTCAGGCGTTTCGTTTGCAGTTTATCGCCTAGGCGATATAAGTCTTCATAGCTTTCCCGGCTTTTTAGCTATCAGCTTTTTGTATTTCAGTTTCTTTTTTGTAGCATACCGTTTTGTCTTATTGTTTCGGAAAATAATTTCTGCAAAAACATTTTTTGTTACCCATACCGTGGTTACAACAGTTGTTGCCTTAACCTTAGTTTTAGCTGACACCTCCGATGGAACACGCCTAAATTTATTTTTCTGGTTAATCATTAGCACACTGTTCTTTGTAAACTACAAAAGCTTTTTAAATCACAGGCTCTCAATAATGGTCATGTTTTCGGTTCTTTTTACATTGTTTACTCTTACAACTTTAGTGAAGTTTATCGAAAAACATGAGACTCAGATACAGTCGCTAATGGCTTACAATCTTTCGGCACAACACGACCCCACTGCCGAAATTTTTCTTCGCGATATTGACTCTCAACTTAAATCCGACACCCTCATTCCACAACTACTTATTCCTCCTTATCGTGAAGCAGCTGACTACATTGGACAGAAATATTTCGGTGGCTACCTGCGCGATTACGAATTACAGCAAACATTTTGTATACCAGGCGACAGTCTCATTATTCAGCCCGGAAATACACTGGAACCCTGTTCGTATTTTTTCCATAGCCTCATCAATGAATACGGTGCCCCTATTCCCGGAACCAACTTTTATTTTCTCGACAACATCAACGGTCGCATAACCTATTTCGGTCAATTCAGCTACAAAACAAACACAACTGAAAACATTAATTTATATATTGAACTCAACTCACGCCTCATTTCCGAAGGCGCAGGATTTCCCGAGTTACTACTTCCCTCACAATCGTCGGAAAGCAGGCTTCGCAATAACTTTTCGTTTGCAAAGTATAACAATGGCGAGCTGGTCGACCGAAGCGGCACCTTCCTTTATGCACTCACTACCGACACCTACTCACTGCCCGAAAACAGTCTTCATTTTTTCAAAAGTGAAGGCTATTTGCATTGTGTTTACCGAATTAGCCCCAACAACTACATTCTAGTTAGCCGCGAACATATCGGAGCATACGATTATCTGATTGCCTTTCCATACATTTTCGTCTTTCTGTTCATTCTGGCTCTCATTGTAAATTTCTTAACAAACCCATATTTAAAACCTATTTACATACGCGACTCGTTACGTATGCGAATTCAGGCCTCTATTATCGGGGTAGTATTTGTAGCCTTGCTACTTGTGGGGGGCGGCACAATTCTTTACATCATAAAGCAATACCAATCTAATCACGAAAATGACTTAATTGACAAAATAAACTCAGTATCGGTTGAGCTTGAATTTCTGATGCACGACGTAGAATATATTGATGAATACACTGCCAATTTCCTTAATCATGAGCTTATTGCAATCTCAGATATTTTTTGGATAGATATAAACATTTACGATCTTGACGGAAAACTGGCAGCAACTTCGCGCCCCGAAGTTTTTGAACGGGGAATAGTTTCAAGCCAAATGGACAATGCCGCATTCTACTTTTTAGCGAACAATAAGCCTACTCGCCATTTACATCAGGAGCACATTGCCAAAATGAAATATTTTTCGGCTTATGTGCCTTTAGTCAACATGATGGGTGATATTATTGGGTATATAAACATACCATACTTCACCAAAGAACGTGAATTCAGAAAGCAAATTACAACCTTCATTTTCGCATTTATAAACATTTATGTTTTTTTGCTGCTTGCAAGCATTTTAGTAGCCTACTACATTTCGGCACGTATTACCGATCCGCTACGTCTTATACTTGAAAACCTCCGCAAAGTACAACTCGGGAAAAGCACAAAGCGCATTGAATACCATAGCAAAAACGAAATTGGCTTACTTGTGGCTGAGTATAACAATAAGGTGGAAGAACTAGCCATCAGAGCGGAACAACTTGCCCGCTCGGAACGCGAAACCGCATGGCGCGAAATGGCAAAACAAATTGCTCATGAAATAAAAAATCCTCTCACACCCATGAAACTGAACATTCAGTTTCTACAAAAAAGCGATCCAAGTAATTCAGTGCAGTACAAAGAAAAAATAAAAAGAATAACCGATACACTCATTGAGCAAATCGATAACTTATCAGCGATAGCGACCGAGTTCTCGAACTTTGCAAAAATACCTCGTGCTAAAAATCAAGTGTTTAATCTGTCTGAACGCCTCAACGAAACCCTAAAACTATACAATTACACCGGACAGGTTGAAATACTAACCCGTTTCGAAAACACCGAAAAGTTTAAAGTGTATGCCGATCCCGAGCAATTTTCGCGCGCAATAATAAACCTCATCAAAAACAGCATTCAGGCTATTCCCGAACACGTGAAAGGAAAAATAGAAATTGGAATAAAAAAACAAAACGGAGCCGCCATCATATATATTCAAGATAATGGAAAAGGAATACCCGAAAATTTGAAAGATAGCATATTTGTTCCCAACTTTACCACCAAAACAAGTGGAGCCGGATTAGGATTGGCCATCACCCGCAACATAGTTGAAAATTTCAAGGGTGAAATATGGTTTCATTCCTCACCCAATATAGGTAGTACATTTTTCATAAAAATACCGTATTATACAAGATGAATAAAAAAAAACAAGAAGAAACAAAACCCGATTTTAAACTTACAGCCAACCAACTGGAACGCTATCTGAAAAAATCTTCGCAAGAGTTCACCATTGACGACATAATCGATTATGTTTTCGAAAAGGACATCGAGATGATTAATTTCAGATACATATCGGGCGACGAAAAGCTAAAAACACTGAACTTTGTAGTAACCGGCCGTAACGAATTACAAAATGTACTGAAATACGGTGAAAGGGTAAACGGCAACTCTGTTTTTGCATACAATTTCGACGAACACCCCGACCTGTATGTGATTCCCCAACTGAATACTGCCTTTCGTAATCCTTTTACCGAAATACCCACACTCGACATATTGTGTTCGTTTTATACCTGGGAAGGCCTTCCTCTGCAATCATCGTCTGAAAATATTTTGAAAAACGCCATCAACCTTTTTGAAGAAAAAACCCATTTTCAATTAAAAATGTTTGGCGAGCTTGAGTATTATGTAATAAGCAACGATAACCAGGGATATGAAACCGAAGGGAAAAACTATCAAAGCTCCGAACCCTTTACAAAGTATGAAAACCTAAGGGTTGAAGCACTCCAGATTATAGCTCGCTGTGGCGGAAAGGTAAGATTCGGACATACTGAGCACGGCTCGTTTTCGCTTGAGGATAAATTTTACGAACAACACGAAATTGAGTTTCTTCCCGAGCACCCTCTTCGGGCTATTCAGCAGCTTACTATAGCCAAATGGGTATTGCGCATGCTTGGTCGAAAATATAATGTAAGCATTTCGTTCTCGCCAAAAGTAGCCATGGATCGCCCCGGAAATGGCCTGCACCTGCACTTTGTGCTTGAGCGCGACGGTGTAAACATATTGGGCGACGGACGCGAATTCAGAAAATCGGCTCTTCAAATGATAACCGGCATATTAAAACATGCAGGCGCATTGTCTGCATTTGGTAACAGTCTGTCAGTATCGTACCTGCGGCTCGATAAAACTCAAATTGCACCGCACTACATTTGCTGGGGACCATCAAACCGTTCGGCTTTAATTCGCATTCCAAAAATAAACATGAAAGCTTTCAACGAGCAAAAAAATATTTCGGGCAAAAATCTCAACGATCCGCTTTACGTATACAACCAGTCGCTTGAATACCGAGGCACCGATTCTACAGCTTACCTCCACTTTTTTGTAGCGGCAATTCTCACTGCCGGGCTCGACGGGCTCGATAACGAATACTATTTAACCGACCACAAAAAATACCTGCTCACCAAAAATTTGTATTATCCCGAGAATGAGCAATACAAAAAGGGACTGAATCTGCTACCCAACTCCTGTTTAGCATCAGCACAATGCCTTAACGAAACCAAAGAACTGTTTGTGAAAAAATTCCCGGTATTTCCCGAAAAAGTAGTAAATTACGTGATTGATCAGCTAATGAATCACCACAACGAATGGTGCGATAGCGACCCCGAAAACAAAAGCGAGGCACAAATAGAGAGGGTAATCAATCATTTTATGCACTACAGGTAGATGAAACGAACTTATGAAAGCAATAATTAAAAAACAACCCGGCCGCGGCTTGTGGATGGAAGAAGTCCCGGTTCCGGTTCCGGGAGTGAACGAAGTACTACTACGCATTAAAAAATCGGCCATTTGTGGCACCGATTTACACATATACAAATGGGACGACTGGGCACAAAAAACCATTAAAACCCCTTTAATTATCGGTCACGAATATGTGGGCGAAATTGTAGAACTGGGTTCCGAAGTAAACCAATATAAAATTGGCGACCGCGTTACGGCCGAGGGGCACATTGCCTGCGGGCATTGCCGCAATTGCAGGCGCGGAAGAATGCACATTTGCGATCATACGGTGGGTATTGGAGTGCAACGCGACGGAGGATTTGCTGAATATCTGGCTGTTCCGGTAAGCAACATAATAAAAGTTGACCCACGCATACCCGATGAAATAGTATCCATTATGGATCCACTGGGAAATGCCTGCCATACTGCCTTATCATTCCCACTTATTGGCGAAGATGTAATGATTACCGGCATTGGCGGCCCAATTGGCTCAATGGCTGCAGCCATTTGTAAATTTGCAGGGGCACGCAATGTGTTGGGTACAGACCTGAGCCCTTACCGACGTAAACTGGCTACCTCAATGGGAGCCGATCAGGCGATTGACCCGATTGAAGAATCGATTGAAGAAGCAATGAACAAGATGGGCATGGTGGCCGGATTCGACATAGGGCTTGAATGCTCAGGTTCGCAGGCAGCTTTTAACCAGCTTATTGACTACATGTACAATGGAGGTAAAGTTTCGTTGCTGGGCATATTACCTCCTCAAACGACGGTTAACTGGAATAAAGTGATTTTCAAAGGTCTCACGCTTAAGGGAATTTACGGTCGCGAAATGTTTGAAACCTGGTATCAGATGGAAATGATGCTTACCCGCGGTCTCAATATTTCTCCAATTATTACTCACCGAATGAAAGCCGACGAATTTCAACACGCTTTCGATATTATGGAAGAAGGCAATTGTGGAAAAATAATACTCGATTGGGAGTAGATCCGGATTCATATTTTTCCATTTTTTATGCCAAATAAAGAGCTTGTCTAAAAATCTTTGTTTGGACACTAATACTCAAAATCACTATGGAAACACAAAGCAAAATGTGTTTATAATTTGTATTTTTTGTGAAATATTAATGTCAGTGAGCCTTTGTGACAAATATATTATTTGTGACTTTTTAGGCAACCCCTTTGCTGTTTGTTAACAACAAGAATTGCCATAAGCCAACCTAAATTATTTATTCATTATTCATAATCAGCTCCATCAATTCACGGTCGTGATTATTCACCACCTTGCATTCGTTGTCGAAAATCATGGTTTCACCGTTTTCACGAGTATATGCATTCCACACGGGTAAAACTTCGTTTACGTTGGGATTGCCAGTTTTGGCAAAGTTAATCCATGAAGAGCTCATTACATCGGCAAGTATATAGGCTTCTTCGCTACTTCCTGTCCAGTGCTTGCCCAATTCAATGTTATTGAAAGCCAATGGAATGTCCACTCCATGAAAAGAACCCCTTGTGCCATCGTCAACCGGGCTTTTCCAAGTTAACAGGTACGAATATACTGGAGCTAGTGTGCTTTCTGCACGGGCATCGGCAGCCATTATCGTATTGGGGCGGAAAACATTGTCGATCGATAAAAGATCCTGTGGCGTGAAATCGAGGTATGCCTGGGCATACAGTTCAATGTAGCGGTCGGTTTTACCGCCGTATATCCTCTGTAATCGTTCCCTGGCCTGTTCCATAGTAAGGTCTTTCTCGGCATAGGCGGTCTTCACCATTTCGTTCAGCGTTGTGCCAATCATCAGAGGCACATCGTATATGATGTCGGAAAAACCGGGAGTAAATGGTTGCTGTAACAGATCTTTCCCGTCGGGAACAGGGCCAAAACCAAACATTGTTCTGGTGCCGGGTCTCCGGGAGCCCACGGTTTGTGCCATGGCTCTATTTCCTGCTTCAACCAGCGTTTTATACGGAATAGTATCAAGCAGGCTTACCTGCTCGGGGGTGAGGCCAAGCACACCCAAAACGGCCAGTCCCAATTCCGACGATTTCTCTTTGGTCATTACATTTACCAATGTACCACTTTGGATTATTGCTTTGTGGAACAAGCCCTTTGCACCGGGCATGCACATGAGTGTTCCCACTTTTCCACCACCGCCCGACTCCCCAAAAATAGTCACATTTTTGGGGTCGCCACCAAATTTCTCAATGTTGCGATTCACCCATTTTAGCGCCTCCACAATGTCGAGCATTCCCACATTGGCCGATCGTGCATATCTATCGCCACATGCCGATAAATCGAGAAAGCCCAGAATATTGAGCCTGTGGTTAACCGAAACAATCACCACATCATCTTTTTGTGCAAGCTTTTTCCCATTGCTTACTGGGTCGTCGCTGGCACCAAAACTGAAACCACCGCCATGCAACCAAACCATTACCGGCCGCTTTTTGCCATCTTCAATACCTTGTGTCCAAACGTTTACAGTAAACAGGCTCTTTTCGTCCATCACCGAATCGGGCGACCAACTATTTACCTGCATGGCAATGGGACCGAATTTTACGCACTCAAGAACCCCGTTCCAGGCATCGGGTTGCTGCGGTGGCATAAACCTTTCGGCTTTGGCATAGGGTATGCCTTTAAAGGAGTATACACCATTATTGATAAAGCCCGAAATTTGACCATATGTAATTTCAACCACCGGATTCTGGTTTTGTGTTGAACCTGAAGTACATGCCTGAAAGCAAATACCTAAGGCCAGTAAAGAGAAAAAGGAGAAATGTGTTAGATTTTTCATCAATATTATTTTTTGTTAGTGGTTTAATTTAATAATTGGATTATAGTGTTTTTATAACATCGGAGAGTTTGCCTTGCAAAGTGCCAATATCGTTAATTTGCAGAAAAAAAGTTACTATGGACAGGAAGAACCAATCCATAGTAACTTTTAAATCATGCTATTTTTTTTGACTATTTACCAAGATAAAAAACATAGCCATGTTATTCGATCATATCTTTAAACGCCGAACCAAAAAACAGGTAACTGGTATTTCCACCAATAGTGCCCTCGTTTTGTCCCCACAGGAATGGCCAGTCATCGTAATTCTCAAAATGGTCAGGTTGTCTGAAAAGTATTCCGGGAGCAAGATTACCCGGGATAAACGAGAAGTCGGCACGATTATTTCCATAGAAGACTTCTTTTGGACGTGCTGCACCTACTGTAGCCACTAACGAGTAATTGTGGTATGGGTGACAACCATAAAGCCAGTTTGCGGCTTTGAATGCATGCTCTGCATCAATAATCTCGGGGTAGTAGTTGTTGGCATAAATAATAGTCGTTCCGAAATTCACGATGCCTCCACTTCCGGCCCAGTTGCCCAGACCAATGGGGACTCCGTATGGGTTATCATTTTCGAGCTCTTCGATATACTCTTTATACTGCAGCACGTATGGACGCAGGTTTTCAGTGAAAGATAATTCCATGTGAGGAATGGCATGCAGGGCAGTTAAAATTACAAAACTGACGTTGCGATCAAGCGCAGCCCATAAAAGCTCCTCAAATCTGTCGGCATATTGTTGCTCACCGGTTGATATGTAAAGTTGAAGATTGGTGGCAATATCGCCTGCTCCGCCTCTCCTGCTTCGTGGGTCATATTGCTGTTCGGCCATTAATTCGGTTGCCTCTTCCAGTAATCTTTTCGACTGATAAAGTGCCCTGTCAGCCAGATCATCGTTATAACCTCGTAAAGCACGACTTGTAGCGGCAAACATGGAAGCAGCCCTGAGATCGAGGTGCGGGTTACGGCTTGTGAATGCCCACATATCGTCCTTTACACCACTTGAGCGTCCATCGGGAGCTACCTCGTAAGGGCCTAGTTCTGGGTTATAAGGAAGACCGTCGGTCAGCGAGGCTGCATCGCCAAGGTGATGGTAATTGTATAGCACTGAGTTGGAGAGTGTTTGTGCCATGTGACCGAGTATTTCGGCCTGTGCCACTAAATTCATTGTTCCGTGTTCTATAAACTGAAGTACATCGGGTATGCCATCCGGACGATGAATTTCGACATAACGTTGGTCGTGATCGACAAAGGTTTGGTCGCGTTGAGGCTTAAACGACTCCCATATTTGTACCAGATTCTGCACTACACTAATGTTCGAATGGGTTTCGATATCGAAATCACCTGCATCGAAAAATCCACCTACGTTAAGTCCCGGAATCAATTCCAGTGCTTCGTACTTGGTATCGGTAGTTGGTCCTTGCCAGTGTAGGTCGAAGTGATCGGTATTGGGAGGAGCCTGACGGTAACCTTCTTTAAATGGTTCTCCGTGCCATACGCGATAACCTTCGCGCACAAACATGTGGTTCATGTGAATGGGTATCCAAATGTCGCTGGTGGCATCGGTAATATTGCTGTACACATCGTCTCCGATAATGAAATTGTTTGTTTTAATGTCGCCATACTGGATGTAATAAATACCGGGTGTGTTTAGCGATGAAAAATCGAAGCGCACATAATTGTATTTGAAATAGTCGCCCCAAGGCTCGATATTGCCGGTGAATGCCCGGCTTGATTTTCCATTCTTCTCAATTTTGAATATGGAAGCCTTTTTGAGTGGCTTGTCTTTTTTGTCGAGTTCAATCACAGCAACTTTTGGCTGCTCAGGGATGTAGCCAACCTGAGAAAAACCAATATTTGGTTCTCTTATCCAACCGTCGATAGCGTTGGGTTCAACAGTCCAGGTCAGAACTTTGCCGGTTTTTCCGGCGGGCAGTAAACTACGTACCACGTACCAACCGTTTTGTGCCAGGATGCGGCCATCGAAAAGCATCATATCGGCATCGGGCGAGATGATTTTCATCATGCGCTCGGGCTCGTCGGGTGCAAGCAGCATGCTGCGACCTGTTTCAAGTGGAAGAGGATCGATAAACTGATCGGTTCCTCTGTCGTCGTAGGTTACGTATCCTTTATATTGCTTTATTTTTTCGCTGTTGGGTCTGGTAATTGTTTTGCCAACTGCATAGCGCGGAAATCGGTTGATGCGCCCGTCCATTAAGTAGGTCTTTCCCCAATACTGCGAGGGTAGAAACTCAAGATTAAATCCGGCACTGCCTTCGAGCTCGGCGGGTATGGGTTTATCAAGGTAAACCGAAATTTCAACGGCATTACCTTTGGCTGTCACAACTATCCTCGAATCGAAATCGAAATCTGCGTAGCGTAAAGTGGTTTCTATGGCCTTGTTTTCGTTGTCAACAGTGCGGTCGGGAATTGTGGGTACAAGATCCCACTGCTCGGGAGTATTGGACAAGCGTACAGCTCCGCCTTGCGTTGTTCTTACGCCGTGATGTATGATTTCGATACCGGCATTTTTCTCGTCGTTAAAGCCTCCGGTAAACTGGTTGCTGTATGCCAAAACATTGACACCTTGTGTTTCGAAATACTCAAGCTCGTTGAGTTTCAGTTCTTGTTGCGAATCATTGCTGCATGCCGCTAAAAGCAATGCTACAAATGATAAAAGAATTAGATGTTTCATAATATATCAAATATTTATAATTAGTAATTATTGTTTCAATATGCAAATACTATTTTGAGCACAAAGTATAAGCTCTAATAATTATTATTTAAAATTCCTATTTACTTAAAGCACATTTATCAAATGTCAAGATATGATTTTTTAGTTTTATTGTATACTAAGTCTTTATTATTCGTCCATTTTAATGATTATTTCCACCTGAAAGTTTATTTGAGATAAATTTGAACGTTTTGTTTTACAATAAGAAAGTGCGTGCAGACCGAACAGAACGGAGACGGTTAGTCTGCCGCCGGCAAAGGGCATGTTGAGTGCTGCCCCGGGAGCGACCGAGGGGGAGCTACTCAGGGCAGCAAGCAAAACAGAACTTTGCCAAGCGCACTAAGAGTCGGAGGCCGATATACCCGCCAAATTTTATGATAAGTTTTGTATGTACAGGAAAGTTATAAGCAAAAAAAAGCCTCTGATTTTGAAACAGAGGCTTGTCAATAAATTTTAATAAACACTATTATTTATAGTAGTTTAACATTTACTGCGTTGAGACCTTTACGACCTTGAGTCACTTCAAAAGTAACTTGATCTTCTTCTTTCACTTCGTCTACTAAACCTGATACGTGTACAAAGTACTCAGTACCAGACTCGTTGTCTGTAATGAATCCATAACCTTTAGATTCATTAAAGAATTTTACTGTACCTTCTTTCATTATTATTAATTAAATTTTAAACACAACAAATATAGGGTAATTCTACTTTTATACAAGTTTTTTAAAAAAAATTACGAATATTTTTACTGTCAAATACTCAGTAATAACTTTTAAATAAAATAAGGTAATTCACTTTGCATTTAGTCTTTAACTCTTTTCAAACCAAACAGGTTGATTACCCAGCGTGGCAGCGGTTTGTTTCTACCTCTTTTTTTAAGATTCAGATAAATTCCAAACTTTTTCAGCAAGGGCACTTTATGCGTTTCAACAAATTCTATTAAAGTGCCCTCGGGCGCTTGTATGTATGCAAAACTACCTGCAGCTTCGCCCATATCGAAAGTGTCGCCTTGGCCAGCACTATCAACAGTAAAGGGGAAACCTTTAAGTTTCACTTCTCGCCTAAGTTCTTCCATACCGTTAATATCGAAACAAAGGTGAATGAAGCCCGGATCGCCCCACATACGGTTTTTATAAATATCAACCGGCTTACGATCAAGTACCTGTACCAGTTCAATTTCGGAAATGCCAAACATTGGACTGAAAGCACCTGTACGGGGCTCAGAGTGGCGCAATAAAACGCGTCTAAATCGGCTAGTTCCTCCTGGTATACCTTCTAAATCATTAAAAGTGTCGCTTACATCGTACACAATATGGTTATAGTTTAATATATCGCGGTAAACATTTAAGCTTTCATCTATATCAATAACACCAATTACGGTACCAAGGATACCTCCATTTACGTTTTTGGTTTTCTTGAATACCCAAGGCTCCTGCACAAATTCCCAAATGTTGTTATACGGGTCTTTCATAAAAAAATGAGCCACTCCGTCGGGGCTTTTCATAATTTGGGTCAATACACTCAGTCCTTGCTTAGTGAATGAATCGAATGCTTTTTTGATGTTTGAAGTTTTTAGCTTGCCTATTGAAATTCCCAGGTCTCCCAACTGAATTTCGAAACCGGGAGTAACCGGTTTTTTTCCGGTGTGTTGCCAAATTTCAAAGCCGCCACCTCCCTGCATATTGAGTGCAAGTATAGCATGTCTTTCGCGAGGTTCTCCTTTGGTGTGCGGCAGCATGAGTTCTGCAGTTGCCTTTTCATTGAAAACCATAATGTCCATACCAAAATTCTGGCGGTACCATTTGAAGCTTTCGTCAAGGTTTTCAACCCCAACACCCAGTTGTTGTATTCCGTTAATTTGTTTACTCATATGCTTAGTAAATTTTTGGTTTTACATTGGTTTTATACGTGTAGCAAGATAGAAATAAAGTCGAGGGAAAAATCTTCTGATGTGAAGCATCAACATTTCTTTGCCACCTACCCATATTTCACGTTTTTCTTTTTTTAATCCGCGTATAATTATTTTGGCCGCTTTTTCGGCAGTTATTCCGCTTGCTTGTCCGGGATCCATTTGTCCATGTTCTTTACCGTCTTTTTTCAAGGCAAATTTTGAAATATTGGTTTGAACCCTACCCGGAATAAGCATGCTTACTCTTATGTTGTATTTTGAATTTTCGGCAACCAGGCTTTCGAAAAAACCATGAAGGGCATGTTTCGACGATGAATAGGCCGAACGGTAAGGAAAGCCGAATTTCCCCACTAGGCTCGATGTTCCGACTAACTGGCCTTCGCCGTTCTCAATCATGTGGGGCAAAACTGCTTTTGTTAGGGCTACCACACCGAAGAAATTAACTTCCATTATTTTGCGGTCGTTCTCAATGGGGGTTTCTGCCACCAATGAACGCTGACTAATGCCTGCAAACTGGTACAGCCCATATATTATTTCACCTTCTTCAATCACTCTTCGGGCAGTAGCAAAAATAGCTTCGGTATCGGTCATATCAATGGGTTCAATCCGGGCACTACCACCTGTCTGCTCTATTTCGCGAGCTGTTTCTTTTAGTCCTTCTGCATCACGGTCGGACAAGATTAAGCGAGCACCCTCGAGGGCAAGCCTTAGTGAAACTGTTTTGCCCATTCCCGATGCAGCACCAGTTACCCAACATGTTTTTCCATCGAACTTCATTTGCAAAAAATGTTTTTTGTAGAATTATAGAATACTGAAAAATCAAACGAAAATAGGATTTTTTTCAATGATAAAGCAAAGTTAGCAAATCATTTATAATCACTCATATTTTCGAATAAGGTTTACTATATTTCGAATAAGACATTCAATAGCTAGTCTGTTTTTGAGGCATTTAACATTATTTAAAAGAATTAAACCGTTCCAAATCAAACTTTTCGCTCACATTATAGTTTATTTGTTAAAGATTTATACAATAAAAAGAGGGAATTCATTAATGACAATCAGTACAATTAAAGATCTTTTCGTTCATACAACGGAAAAGAATGCAGAATATCCGGCTTTCGGATTTGTAGGAGAAGAATCGCTTACATACAAGCATTTCAGAGAGAAAGTTCAATCTGTAATGGCTTACTTAAAAAGCAAAGGAATAAGCAAAGGCGACAAGGTAGGTATTTTAAGTACTAACCAGCCTCACTGGGGAGTTTCTTATTTTGCCATAATAAATATGGGCGCAGTTGTTGTTCCAATACTACCTGATTTTCTAGAAAGCGAAATTGAGAATGTGTTGGAGCACTCCGAAACTAAAGCACTATTTGTTTCAGAAACGCTTTATCGTAAAGTTAAACCTGCACTTTTTGACAAGCTCAAATTTGTGATGCTTGTTGAACAATTTGCCGAAGTAGTTGTAAATACACCCGAAAATGAACTGGCCAAACTACCAACATCTTTGGGCGCAACAAAAGAATATGAGTATGCCGAAATTGAGAAAAACGACTTAGCAACTATTATTTATACCTCAGGAACAACCGGCAAATCGAAAGGTGTAATGCTTTCGCACTGGAATTTGGTATTTACCGTATTCGGTTCAGGCAAAATTCACCCAATGGGAACACGTGATCGCTTAATATCTATTCTTCCGCTTTCGCATACTTACGAAAATACAATCGCCTTTTTGTTGCCATTCTATAGTGGAGCGGCGGTATATTACTTACGTAAACCACCGGTTCCTTCGGTTTTGCTTCCAGCACTAAAAATTGTGAAGCCAACCATTATGCTTTCGGTACCTTTAATTATGGAGAAAATTTACAAGGGTAAAATACTACCAAATATAAATAGCAAAGCAATAACACGAGTACTTTATAAATTTGGACCAACCCGCAAATTACTGAACAAAGTTGCCGGTAAAAAACTCATGGAAACCTTTGGTGGTTGTGTTGAATTTTTTGGCGTGGGTGGAGCAAAACTCGACCCCGAAGTGGAGCGTTTCTTAATTGAAGCAAAATTCCCATACGCTGTAGGCTACGGGCTTACCGAAACTGCACCTCTACTGGCAGGATTCAACTCATTCGAAGGAAAATTCCAGTCAACCGGCCCGGCAATGGACGGTGTTACCCTTAAAATCAACAACCCCGATCCGGTTACCGGACAGGGCGAAATTTGGGCCAAAGGCGACAACGTGATGCTGGGTTATTACAAAGAACCTGAATTAACCGCCGAGGTAATAACATCTAACGGATGGTTCAAAACAGGCGACTTGGGTGCTTTTGATGAGCAGGGCTATGTGTTTATTAAAGGCCGCCTGAAAAACATGATTGTAGGTGCCAGCGGTGAAAACATTTATCCCGAAGAAATTGAAGCGGTTATTAATCGTTTTAAATTGGTTCTCGAATCGGTAGTTGTTCAGAAAAAAGGAAAACTTGTGGCTATGGTTCATTTCAATATGGAAGAAATTGAAGCCAAGTACAAAGACCTTAAAGAACAAGCCAACGTATATGTAGAGAAACAGCTCGAAGAGCTTACCGTTGAGTTACAGCAATTTGTAAACTCGCAGGTAAATAAGTTTTCACGAGTGCAAATTGTAGTTGCACATCTCGAACCTTTTGAGAAAACAGCTACAAAAAAAATTAAACGATTTTTGTACTATTAACATACCACTAACAAACCCCATGGGGTTATGAAATAAAAAAAGAGATTACCGCTAACGGTAGTCTCTTTTGCTTTTTAGGTACAACTTGCAGTATTTCAATCTATATACATAAAACATCGAGTTATTAGGCAAAAACAAAATTAGACTATAATTTTTCCTTATTTTAACATTGCACACCTTTTCGAAACAATTCATTAATGCTTATATAAAATAACTGTAATATAAAATAAAGCAGTGCACGTTATATTTGACGCATAAAATAAATCGAAAAGTCATGAAGAAAATATTCACACTTATATGTATTTCTTTTTTACTGGCAACAACTAGTATTGCTAACGAAAATACTAAAGCAGAAGAAAACGCGCCAGCTATAGTTGCAAGCTCCCTTACCGGTAAAGTTATTGACAAAACAAGTGGCGAAGAGTTAGCCGGAGTAGCTGTAAAGCTTGAAGGCACTAAGCATGTGGCTTTTTCTGACTTTGAAGGCAACTTCAGTTTCAACAACATTAATCCGGGTAACTACAAACTTATTGTTGAGTTCATTTCATACAATAAAGTTGAAGCTGAAAATATTCTAGTACGGGAAAACGAAATTCATCAACTTAAATTTGGGCTTGAACAAAAAAATTAACCCTCTGCGCGCAATTATCTGAATATACCACTTAAAGTTTAAGTTTGAGAGCTGTTTCGAATTATCGGAACAGCTCTTTTGCACTATATATTAATCCCGGGTAATACTTACAGACTTTTTTTATAGTTTTGAAGATTATTTCGAAACAAAAATTAGCATGAATAAAAATATCAAAATATTATTACCCATACTCCTTTCCGCTGCAATAGCAACAGGACTTTGGCTGGGTATTAAAATCAATCAAAAAGTTCAACCCGCAAGAACAACATCGGTCAATTACTTTCAGCCCGATAAGCTGTCGCTTTTACTTCGCTTAATTGAAAAAGACTATGTAGATAGTATAGATCAGCACGATGTAATTGAGCAAGTTATTCCTGAAATACTTCATGAACTCGATCCACATTCAACCTACATACCCGCCAGAGAAATGCAGGCCGTTACAGAGGATATGCGTGGCAATTTTTCGGGCATTGGGGTACAGTTTGTGATGCAAAACGACACGGTAATGATTGTTGAAGTACTGTCGGGCGGGCCTTCGAAAACATTGGGAATACTAGCCGGCGATCGAATAGTAAAGGTTAATGACAGGAATATAGCCGGAAAAGAACTGCCTACTGATAGTATTGTGTCGATGTTACGAGGCGAGAAAAATACAATGGTAAAGGTTTCTATAAAAAGACCTAGCTTTAACGAGCTTCTAATTTTCGACATTAAGCGTGGCGAAATTCCAATTTACAGTATCGATGCAGCTTATATAATTTCCGATGATATTGGGTTCATAAAAGTAAACCGCTTTGCCGAATCAACTTATCGTGAGTTTGTTCAGGCAGTTGAAAAGCTAATTGGCATGAACGCGCAGAAACTGATAATCGACTTGAGGGGCAATGCCGGTGGCTCGCTACAAGGAGTAATTCAAATGGTTGATGAGTTTTTGCCTGCTAATCAGTTAATAGTTTATACCGAAGGCAAAGCACGCCCGCGGAACAACTATAATTCATCACAAAATGGGCAATGGAAAGAAAAGAAAGTAGCTGTACTTATTGATGAATTTTCGGCATCTGCCAGCGAAATTTTTGCCGGTGCAATACAGGATAACGATCGCGGACTGGTTATTGGCCGACGCTCTTTTGGCAAAGGTCTTGTACAGGAGCAAATCCCATTCCTCGACGGGTCGGCACTGAGGTTAACCGTAGCTCGTTTTTATACTCCTAGCGGACGCAGCATACAAAAACCCTACGACAATGGAATTGAAGAATACCGCAGCGACTACCGCAACAGAATAATGCACAATGAATTGAGCCAAAAAGACAGTATTCTTCTTGATGAAAACCTGAAATATCAAACATTGGGTGGACGCACAGTTTATGGGGGCGGCGGCATTATGCCCGATGTTTTTGTACCTATTGACACTATGGAAGTCACTCCATTTTTAACGGCAGTGGCGGCACAAAACCTCATTTATCACTTTGCGTTTGAATATACCGACAAAAACAGATCTTCGCTTAACCAATCAGCAGCAAATACTGCTCAACTAGTTGATTATCTCAACAAGGAAAGAATTGTAGAGCAGTTTGTGGTACACACAAAAGAAAAGGGCATTGAGTATAATCACAGTGAATTTAAAAAATCGGAAGTGCTGATTAGAACCCAGCTCCATGCTTATATATCCAGAAACATTATTGGCGAGAGTGGCTTTTACGAAGTAATTCTGGAAGATGACCATACCGTTAAGAAAGCCATTGAACTGCTGAAGAAGGATAAAGGGGAAACATTGCTCACCGCCACCGCAGAAGAGGACTCTATGTAAATAAGCTTTTAAACGACTCATCGACATTAATGGCATAATCGCCAATGCGTTCACTCTGCGAAATAATATCGTTGTAAATAATACCCGCGTCGTACTTATAAACTCCATGTTCCAGATTATTCAAGTGTTCACTTTTAAGAATGTCACGGAAATTATTAATTTCTTTTTCCGTTTCGAGCGCCATACTAAGCGGAAGTTCTTCGTCGTGAGTAAGCATGGTAACCATCATATCAAGAGCTTCGCGCACCATGCTGAAAATAAGGGTTACATTGTTGTTGATTTGATCGGGATATTTGATTTTACCGTGACGCTTGCGCTCAATGGCATTAAAAATATTCAGACACGAATCGGCTATACTTTCGATGTCGTCAATCATTTTAAACAAAGCCCGCATTCTTTTGGAGCTAGATTCGCTTAAACGCCCCTCGCCCACTTTGGTAAGATATACTGCAATTTCTTTCTCCATCCTGTCGGCATAATCTTCGGCACTTAAAATGCTTTCCTTAAGCCTCACGAACTCTTTTTCATCGGTAGTTTTATAAATTTTTTCCACGTTAATAAACATCTTGCGCACCTTTTCAGCAAACAAAACAGTTTCGCGTCGTGCCTGATATAACGAAGCTTCGGGGGTAGATAATAATCCGGTTTTTATGTGAGTGAGCCTGAATCCTATATTGGTTTTTAATCCGGGATGCACTTTACGGTTAATAAAGCTTGCAATTTGTCGGGCAAAACCAATGAGAAACAGGGTGTTTAAAAAGTTAAATGTAGTATGAAAAAGTGCTAGTGCAAGAGGCACATCTTTACTGTTTACAAATGGATTGCCCCCGCCCATATACATATAAATACGGGCAATAAACTCAAGAAATACGGGGAAAAGTAATATAGCCCAAACCACCCCAATCAGGTTGAAAAACAGGTGGGCAAACGCAGCACGTTTTGCAGTTACATTCGCAATTCGTGCAGCTCGGATTGCACCAATTGTAGTTCCGATATTTTCGCCCAAAACCATGGCTGCAGCGTTTTCGAAACCAATCCAGCCATTAAATACCAGCACCAGCGTGAGCACCAGCACAGCACTCGATGAGCGAATAAGAACAGTAACAACTGCTCCGGCAAGTAAAAACACAAGCGACGAAAGGTATCCGAATGAACTCAGGGTGTCGATAAAGCGTGATAATCCGGTATCGTAAACCTCGGGAACATGGTTTTTCAAAAAACCAACCGCAATAAACATTAACGAAAAACCCAGTAACATTTCGCCCCATATACGGGCATTTCGTCCGGGTGAAAAAAGCAATGGAATGCTAAGTCCAATTAGGGGAAGGGTAAAAATCGAGAAGTTCAATTCAAAACCAAGTATTGCAATAATCCAGGCAGTAAATGTGGTTCCA
>SKHV01000482.1 GCA_007116765.1 Prolixibacteraceae bacterium
ATTGAAGAGTCATGCCCAGTTTTGTTGATTCATATACGATTTACTACAAGTACACCTGGTTTTTATATTTATAGCACTTTGATTTGTAATACGTGTCAATACCCAATCAGTAATTCATTTTTTAAGTTTTAGCATGAAATATTCGGAACTGCAAAAAACAACGGCACTTTACAGGCTATATGTGATATTGAAGTAAAAACATGGTTTGGCGAAAATGAGGTTGTTAATAAATCTATTTAATATTGGGAATCGATACAAAAACTACAGTGTGCCTCGTGATATACCTTAATAGCTACAACACAGTATAATTTAGGCGAAGGTGAGTTTACTGCTATTCCTTATGGTATGGATCATAGAATTACTGTTGCAAAGTTAAAAAACTTAATAATAAATACAGCACTTGTACGTACAAGTGCTGTATTTATTATTACTTTTGTTGTGATGTTATTTTTGAATTATTAATTGAGAAAAAATACTTATTAGTATGAACAAACAAGTTTTAGAGTTGACAAAAATGATTGACCACTCAATTTTACACCCTACTTTTACCGATGAAGACCTGAAACGCGAATGCGAAATCGCCAAGAAGTACCACACTGCTTCGGTTTGTGTTAAACCCTATGCGGTTAAACAAGCTGCTGAAATACTTAAAGGATCAGACGTTTTGGTGGGTTGTGTAATTGGATTTCCTGCCGGCAACAGCGCCATTAAAGTGAAAGTGTTCGAGACCGAACAAGCCATTGCCGATGGTGCTGTCGAAATAGACATGGTTATCAACATTGGTAAAGCTTTACAGGGCGATTGGGCTTACATTGAAGACGAAATTGACCAAGTGGCCAAAGCTTGTCACGCTAAAGGCGCAATTGTAAAAGTGATTTTCGAAACCGATTTCGTTACCAAAACCGAAGACAAAATCAAGCTTTGCCAAATCTGCACAAAAGTAGGTGCGGATTATGTGAAAACTTCATCGGGTTACGGCTTCGTAAAACAGCCAAATGGCGATTACAACTACAAAGGAGCAACTATCGATGATCTGAAACTGATGCGCGAACATTCAGGCACAAAAGTAAAGGTGAAAGCAGCCGGTGGCGTTCGCTCTCTCGACGATTTGCTGGCCGTAAAAGAAACCGGTGCCACCCGTTCGGGAGCAACTGCAACCATAACCATGATCGAAGATGCTATGAAAAGATTTTCATAAAGTTTAGCGTAAAAAAAAATGATTACGGGAATTGGTTGTTGAATAGCTGGTTCCCCAATTTTGTTTTTAATATGAAACCAGTAGATGTTAATTGGGTAGAGCAAACCCTAGCTTCAATGACCCTTGAAGAGAAAGTAGGTCAGCTGTTGATTGTAGGTTTTTGGGATTTCAAAGATACCGAAGTCGTCATTAAAAGGGTTAACGACTATCACTTAGGAGGTATTTTTCATTTCAGCGAAAGCTATAAAGACATTGCGGCCTTTGTAGAAGCAGTTCAACCCAACTCCAAAATACCACTTTTTATATCTAGCGACTACGAATCGGGGACAGGCTTTTACCTTAAGGAAGGAACCAGTTTTCCGCGCCCTATGGCAAGGGGGTATGCTGGCACCGAAGAATCGGAGTACGAAATCGGTAAAATGATTGCTCTTGAAGGCAAATCCTATGGCGCTAATTATACATTTAGTCCGGTGGTTGATGTAAACATCGATCCCATGTGCCCCGATGTAAACATACGTGCCTACTCCGACGATACCGATACCGTTTGCCGCTTAAGTAGGGGATATATCAAAGGTATTCAGGATCAGTGCATGTTGGCTACAGCAAAACATTTCCCGGGAAACGGAGGCACTTTTATGGATCAGCACATTAGTACGGTCATTATCGATTATGGGCGCGACGATTTAGAAAAGCTTTTTCTGAAACCCTTTCGAGAAGCCATAGCCGTAGGTGTTGGTGCCATTATGGTAGCCCACTTAGAAGTACCGGCTTTAACCACCGAGAAACACCCAAAAATAGGCCGGACGGTTCCGGCATCTATGTCGTACGAAGTAATAACTGAACTGTTAAAAAAGAAGATGGGCTTCGAAGGTATTGTAATGTCCGACGCACTCGACATGGGCGGTGTTATGGGTATGTACAACCGCGAAGAGGCCAACATTAAAGCGATTAATGCAGGTACCGACTTATTGCTTAATTTTTTTCCAATGGATTTTGAAAAGGATTACGAATTGATACTGCGTAATGTCAATAATGGCACAATCAGCATGGAACGAATTGATGATGCTGTACGTACCATTTTAAAAGCCAAGTCGAAAATAGGGCTCGATAAAGGGGATTTTCGACCTCTGCCATTGCCTGAAATCGAACAAACTTTGGTTTCGGGAGCTAAGAACCACTTTTGCCAGGATATTGCCCAAAAGGGGCTTACTTTATTGCGCAATATCGATGGCATACTTCCTATTTTCGACATCAAAGGAAAAAATGTGACGGTATTCAGCATTTTTGGCCCCGAAAACAAAGTACTCGAAGGGCAAGGTGTTTACCCTTTAAAAGAAATTGCCAGCAAACGACTGGCTGAACGCGGTGCCAAAGTTGATCATATTGAAGTGGTTTCCGATTGGACATTTGTTGAGCTAAGGGCAATTTACGAACGTTGCAAAACATCCGACTATGTTTTCGTGAATTTTTACATTGTACCTAGTTTTGCCATTGGCACCCTTATCCCCAATATCAATGCAGTGAGGTTGTTTTATCTGGGCATACTTACGCAAGCCAAAAACGTGGTCATTACTTCATTTGGTGACCCATGGGTAATGATCCATTTTCACACAGCCTGCACTTACCTTTGTGCTTTCGACCAAACCATCAATACGCAGGAAGTGGCCATTAAAGCCTGGTTTGGCGAGTTGCCTGTTAAAGGTAGGATGCCGGTTGAAATGAAAAACCTGTTTAATAGGTGCGATGGTATCGACCTTGAAACTACAAACAGCTTACCATGATTACATTCTTGTAAGTTTTGCCGAAAACCCACCAGCAGGCAGCATATCAATATTGAATTCATCATTTCCGTTTATAGTAAAAGCATCAAAAGCAAAAATGCGCGGATGATCTCCATCTTTGATGATTTCGACTTTATACGAAGTATTATTATCAAGGAAGGGCATTTTAAAGCTTACCGACTTCTTGTTCATTGTTCCATTTATCCCTGCAACGTAAAAAACACTTTCTCTTTCCCGTGCCATAATCACAAATTCACCTGGATAACCGTCAATAAAGTAGGTGTCGTCCCAAACAACCGGCACATTCTTTAAGAAATCTATAACCGGCTTTGGTTGTGCCCTATAGCTTTCGGCTCTGTCTGCAAAATGTTGTACACCACTTTCAAATATTACCGATAATGCCAGCTCGTGTGCATTGGTAGTAATGTGTTTTATTTCGGGCGTATAGTCCGAAAAAGTAACAGGGGTGTAGTCCATAGAGCCTAATACGTTACGTGTAAAAGGCAATATGGTATTTTGCCAAACTGCTTGTTCAGGATACATATGCCAGCTATAAAGTTCGGCACCACGTACCGCTTCCATAGTAATGAGATTCGGAAAAGTCCGATCCCAACCGCGTGGTATTGTGCAACCATGCGTGTTTACCCAAAGTTCGTTATCGGCAGCATCTTTAATTATATCAATGTAATATTGTATTGTTCCTTGTTTGTCGCCTTGAAAGAAATCGACTTTTATCCCACGTATGCCCATTTCCCTTATACGTTTCATTTCGGCCCTACGCACTTCGGGAATATGCATCAAATCGCGTGGTAGGGCATCCATTACCCTGGAGTGAGGCCCGCCGCTATTATACCAGATCGATAACTCAATTCCCTTTTCAGCTGCATATTCAGCCAATTCTTCGAGGGTGCCGCCCTTCATGTCTTGCCATTCGGCATCAACAAGCGAGTATTGCCATCCCATCTCAACCGAAAGGTCAATATGTTCTTTTAAACTGTTGAATTTCCAGCCGCCACTATGATCGCCCCACCAATTCCACGATGAAATACCGGGCTTTATCCAATTGGTGTCGTGTATGCGGTTTTCGAGGGCAAGATGGTTGGGCAGGTTTGATTCCAAAATAGTTCCGGGGTTATCGCCAATTATTATTATACGCCAGGGTGTCTCCCACGGCAATTTGTTTTTTGGATTGGCATTCCACATGCCATAGTTTTCCCATTCAAATGGATATTCAACGCGGTAAACCCCATCGGCACAATTGGCCGATAAATGTGAGCCGCAATAGGTACCATCAAGCCCGGTTTCGCTGATAAGCATCCATGCACCATTCGTTTCAAAAAGAGCCGGAAACCCCCAGCCGGTTGATAACGGGGGAAGGGTTCCAATTTTCATACGTTGCATATAGCCGTATTCGTATGCCGGGCTCCAGGTATCCAGTGTATCATAGGGTTGAATCCATGCATATCCGTCAATTGGCATGGCAAACTCGGTAAGCTCTTCGAGTACTATGTGAATATTGTCCGATTTATCAGGGAAAAGGTATTTTAAACCAACTCCATCGTTAAAGACTTCAAAAATGATGTTTAAAGGCTTATTTTCTTCATTCTCGAATATGAGTTCCAGCCGGTTCGATTTTGCCTTGTTTTGAAGGCGCTTGCCTTTTATCATATTGTATTCGTGAACAATGTTGCTCTGGCTTTCTGATTTAATAAATTTGAGATTTTCTGCAAACACAGCATCGTTCCTGATAATTCCTAGTTGCGATTGTTGAACAATTTCAATAGGCTTATTGCTTTTATGCAAATGAACGGCATAATATAATTGTCCATTTTCCTCCTGCCATAAACTTACTTCAATATTTCCGTTGGGCGAACCGATTTGCCATTGATTATTGACTTTACATGCAGTAAACAAGATTGCAAAAAGCAGAAATAAATATATCTTTTTCATTTTTAAAACTATTAGGTTATTCTTTTGGAAAAATTAAAATCAAAATAATTGCATTATATTTTCATATCTATCATGTACTTACCTGAACGCTTTGATGTACCATGATACCACAGGATAGACAAAACGACTTTTTGTGTTTTTTTCGTTGAATAGTTTTTAAATAATGAATAATCA
This sequence comes from Prolixibacteraceae bacterium, assembly GCA_007116765.1. Lineage (GTDB taxonomy): Bacteria > Bacteroidota > Bacteroidia > Bacteroidales > Prolixibacteraceae > Roseimarinus. The sequence continues at coordinate 5,104 of SKHV01000482.1, forward strand.
ATGGAACGAATTAATTTGATCATTAAACTTATAATAGTGCTGGTTGGGGCACTTTGTTTTTTTTCGTGCAAAAGCCAAAAGCCTGATTTAGAAAAGAAACGAGTGATAATACTAACCGATATGACCCACGACGATGGGAACTCGCTGATCAGGCTGCTTTACTATGCCCCTTATTTCGACATCGAAGCCATGATAATAACCAACCAGTTGCCCGATTTCAATTATGACGATAAAAACCCGTGGGAAAAGGCATTGGGCATAATGGATGCATATAAAAATGAATTGCCTCAATTATTGAAACACGATGGAGGCTTCCCTTCGTACGATGAACTAATGGCCGTTACTAAAATGGGCCGGGGCGCATTGCCAATTTTGTGGCTTACTAACGACTTAGCTTTTTCGGGACAAATTGGCGACCGATATGTAGAAAGCCAATGGGACTCGATCCATTTCCACGATTGGATTGGTGAGGGGTTAACGCCGAATGGTGAGCCAAAAGATTCACCCGGAAGTGAATTCCTTCAAGAGGTATTTTTGCGCAACGACGACCGACCGATATATATTCAAGCTTGGGGTGGCACAATTACTTTTGTGCAAGCCTTATATCGTTATCGTCAGCGTTTCGGTGAAGAAAAATTCAGGGAGTTGTTACCTAAAATACACTTATATGGTATTCTATTTCAGGATATCACTTTTGAGTTCTTTGCTGGTTTCGAAGAATTAAAAGAAAAGTCATGCCCATGGTTTGGAACTGCAGTTCCAACATATGGCGAAGAGCCGGTCGATTTGGGGATGGTGCTTTTCGATGCCGGACATTTTTGGCACTACTGCTGTAGCTCCGACTCCAATTATGTGCGGCCAATTTACGAAAGCGAAGTTAAAGGGCATGGTCTCCTGTCTGACATATACGATAACGGCGGAGAAGGCGATACACCTGCTTTCCTTTATCTTTTAAGCTCGGTATTTGGTTTGAACGATCCCTCAGACCCTACACAAGGCAGTTGGGGCAGCATGTTTGAACCAATAAAAGGTATGCCCAAAGGTTATTTCCACACATGTGGTGTTGGACTTAACGAGCTTACCCGTTGGATACCCGATGCCTCGAACAGTTTCCGTAACCGTTTGCTTTGGTCGGTAAAAGACCCCGGCGAAGTAAACAGAGAGCCTTTCGCAATTGTGAACAACAACAGTAGCAATAAAGTTATTTACATAAATGTTAAGCCCGGTGAAACTATTACGCTCGATGCATCTCTTTCTTATGACCCCGATGGTGACGAACTTACATTTAATTGGTTTAGGTATCATGAAGCCGATTCATATCAGGGAACTCTGGATTTGAAAGATTCATCATCAGCCATTCAAGAGATTATTGTTCCAAGTGATTTAGGCAGCAATAATATTCACCTGTTGCTAGAAGTGCGGGATAATGGAACGCCATCTCTGGTGAGGTATAGACGATTTGTACTTAAACAATAAAGGTAATTTATCTTACATACCTGCTACGCTTAAAAAATTATCGGCAGAGGTAGTGGGTAATTATTAATATGACCATTATGATAATGCATAAATAAATACTCAAACGACTCTTAAGTTTGATGTTGTTGATCTGTATTGCACATGGTGCAGCAGCAACCCGCCTGGCTGATGTCAGGGTCGTTAACCATGAAATAATCATGCTGCATTTCAAGGATGGAGAGGTGATAAGACGCGATGATGCAAAAGGAAATTGCGCATACATGGGGTATTGCCATAATGTTGATGGTAGTAAAACAGTGTATTATGGAGAAGCACTGAATGTTGACCTTGCCCATTTGCCTGATAGCTGAAAAATTGTATCTTCTGATGATTCCTATTATGGGTCAGAATGCAAGCAACCTTTGCATGTTTATCGTAAATCAAAGCTCATTGGTATACCAATGCCCGATTTAACAACATGTGGTGGTTGGAGATCAACTGGATCTATGAATTGATGTTTATGGGTGAAGAACCCGCAGAAATGTTTCATAAGCTTTCAGATTTTGGGAATTTGGGATTACACATAAAGGAAGTTGTCGCCAATGAACCCTGGGCACAATATTTCAGTGTGGACGATACCCCTTCAGTACTTTACATGGTCAGGGATTATGCAAAGAGCACCCTTTAAGAGGTCAGGCTAGCTATGTGCGAGTCTTTAATTCAATTTTTAGATACTTCGAACTATGAGCCAGGTCTACAATAACAGGGTTTATGCTTCAAAGTTTTCGCACGACAACGAAACCGCCGAACCATGATTTTATCTGGCTTTTCTGGATGATTATAAAACCAACCCCTATCTGCCAAAAGTGCTAAACGGATTTTGCTTAAGTATGGGA
>SKHV01000087.1 GCA_007116765.1 Prolixibacteraceae bacterium
ATTGAAACGGTGCATTGGAGTACGTGCTTCGTTACGTTCACGGTTCCACCAGTCTTCAGGACCTGCAGGAAATAAATATTCCCAGTTGGTAACCCAAAGGTTTTCACCTGCTTCTTTCCATGAGTCAGCCACAAGCGTACCATTCAATACAGGTTTTTCGTCAGCATAAGCCTGAATAGTAATTCCCTGATTGAAAGTTAAATTACCTGTCCGGTAGGTTCCACCTCTCATCACAATGGCATCGCCGCTAACCACACGTTTGAATGCTTCTTCAACCGTGGTTGAATTGTTTAAATTAAGGCCTTCTGCATCGGCTTCACCGTTTGGCGACACAAAATAAATTTTACCTGAAACATCAGGCAGTTCGTAAGTTTGTTCAATTGGTCCGTAAACAATATCGGTCGATTGTTCGCTTACAGTGTCACACGATACAAATACACTTAACAGGGTAAATAAAACCCCAAATGGAATAATTACTTTCATCATACAATAATAGTTTACAATTTATACTCATGGTGGCAGGAGCTAAAGTTTTAAAAATAGTAATTTAATAGCTAATATGAAAACACAGCACTCTTTTTGGCATATAATATTCTAAAACATGTTATTAGTTTAAACTGGTACTAAAAATTTACTCCTGTGAGTTGTGCTGAAACATTCCAAAGATTTTGAGCATCTTCAATATTATATGAAGCTGCATTTGATTTAACTAGAACAGGAAAACCAAACACTTGCATAAAACCTCCCGGACCATAATATTCTCCACCTTTCACACCTGGATCGACTGCTGCACGTATTTGCGGTAATGCACCCTTAGCTGCACTTTGCATGGCTCCTCGCGCAATCTTCGATACCATTTTCATAAAACCACTTTCTTCGAAATGACTCGCCAAACGGGTATTTGAACCTCCCGGGTGGGCTGCAATCGAAATACTGTTGATGTTGTTTTTCTCGAAATAACGCTGCAATTCGTAAGTAAACAACAAATTCGCCAACTTCGATTGCCCATATGCCTGCATAGTTTTAAACTTGCGTCCTTTTTCAAACATTAAATCATCAAAATTCATTTTACCACTGTTGTGCGCCAGACTGCTCACATTAACTACTCGTGAACCCGGGCTTGCTTTCAGTTGGTTCAACAATAACCCGGTGAGTGCAAAATGCCCCAAATGATTGGTTCCCAATTGGGCTTCAAAACCATCGCTAGTTTTGAAATTGGGTGTAGCCATAATTCCGGCATTATTCATTAGTACATCAAGCCGTTCGAATTTCTCTTTAAACGCCGAAGCAAAGTTGCGTACCGAATCAAGGCTCATCAAGTCGATTTTCATTACATCGATTATACCCTTTGATGTACTTCTAAAAATTTCATCTTTGGCCTTTTCTCCTTTTTCAAGATTTCTACAGGCTAAAACTACCCTTGCCCCTTTTTGCGCAAAAGCTCTAACCGACTCGTAACCCAGGCCGCTGTTGCCACCGGTTACAATTATTATTTTTCCTTCTAATGAAGGAATTTGTTCAAGTGTCCAATGTTTTTCCATATTGACAATAAAACAATTATTTTTGAAGTCTGTTCTTAAATACTCAAATAAAATTTTTAATGATGAAAATAATTTCGTGGAACGTGAACGGCATACGTGCTATTACTCAAAAAAACTTCTTTTCAGACTTTGAAATGCTTGCACCTGATGTAATGTGTTTACAGGAAACAAAAGCACAAGACGATCAGGTTACCAAAGCACTTTTGCCCCTTGAAGACTATCATATTTTTTCTAATTCGGCTGAAAAAAAGGGATATTCGGGCACTGCAATTATTTCAAAGACAAAACCACTTTCAGTATCAAAAGGAATTGGCATTGAAAATCACGACAACGAAGGACGTGTATTATGTGCCGAATACGAAAACTTCTTTTTAGTTAATGTATATGTACCAAACTCAGGAAGCAGCCTGAAACGACTAGACTACAGACAAGAGTGGGATCTCGATTTCTTCAACTACTTGAAAAAACTGGAAACACAAAAACCAATAGTTGTATGCGGCGACTTTAATGTGGCACATACCCACATTGATTTGGCACACCCAAAGGCTAACTACAACAAATATGCAGGTTACATGCAAGAAGAAATTGATGGCATGGATCGCTTCACACAAAATGGACTAACAGATAGTTTCAGGCATTTTTATCCTGAAAAAGCAAATGCATACTCCTGGTGGAGTTATCGTGCAGGTGCACGTCCCAAAAACATTGGATGGAGAATCGATTATTTTTTACTTAGCAGCTCCCTTTTACCTCAACTTAAAAGAGCTTCAATACAAAGCGAAGTAATGGGCAGCGATCACTGTCCGGTTGCCATAGAAATTATTTAGAATTGTTCCAAATTTTGCTTTTTTTCATTTTATTAAAAAACATTCGAATATTCGGGTTAATTGTTTTGAACCCTTTGGCGGTATAGTCTTCAAGGGCAAAACCCCCTCTTTTTTTGATATTTAAACTCCCGTAAGCCTTTAATAATGTAGCATACAGCAATTTTGAAGTTGCCAACCAAAGCATCATTTTTTATATTTGTTGACTTTTGAAATAAATAATAAACTAATTAATAAAATTTGAACTTATGAGAACGTTCAAGATAATTGTATTGGCGAAACAGGTTCCCGACACCCGCAACGTGGGTAAAGATGCCATGAAAGCCGATGGTACGGTGAACCGTGCCGCGCTGCCGGCAATTTTCAACCCCGAGGACCTAAACGCACTTGAACAGGCCCTGCGTGTAAAAGACAATTTCCCTGGGTCGTCAGTAACAGTATTAACCATGGGGCCGGGACGCGCTGCCGACATCATCCGTGAAGGGATGTTCCGCGGTGCCGACGATGGCATTTTGCTAACCGACCGAGCATTTGCAGGCAGTGATACATTGGCTACATCGTACGCTATTTCGCGTGCCATTGCCAAATTTGGCGATTTCGATCTCATTATTTGCGGCCGACAAGCCATTGATGGTGATACCGCACAGGTTGGACCACAGGTAGCCGAAAAGCTAAACCTTCCACAAGTGACTTACGTAGAAGAAGTAAAAGACCTCGACCAGAAAAACATTACCGTAAAACGTCGTCTCGACAATGGCGTTGAAATAGTAAAATCGCCTGTGCCCGTAGTGTTGACCGTAACCAGCTCTGCCCCGGCATGTCGTGCCCGTAATGCAATGCTAATTATGAAATACAAGCATGCGAAAACCGTTACCGAACGTCAGGTTGCAAACGAAGACTACCTGAGCCTTTACAACGACAGGCCTTACCTTAACATTAACGAATGGACTGTTAACGAAGTGGACACAGTTGCCGAGCAATTAGGACTTTCGGGTTCGCCCACCAAAGTGAAAAAAATCGAAAATGTAATTCTTCAGGCCAAAGCAGCCAAAAAGCTTGCCGCTAACGATGCTGACATGAACCTACTCATGAAAGAATTAATTGACAGTCATACAATAGGATAAACCAAGCACTATGAATAACATATTTGTATATTGCGAAATAGAAGACGGGGTAATAGCCAACGTTAGTTTTGAATTGCTAACAAAAGGCCGCAGCCTTGCCGATGAGCTGGGATGTAAACTCGAAGCCGTAATTATTGGCAGCCAGCTCAATGGAATTGAAAACCAGATTTACCCATACGGTGTTGATGTAGTACACATAGCCGACGACCCACGTTTGGCTCCCTATACCACATTGCCACATACCTCAATATTGGTGAAGCTTTTCGAAGCCGAAAAACCACAAATTGCACTTATGGGTGCATCGCCCATTGGCCGCGACTTAGGCCCGCGTGTTTCATCAGCACTTTTTAGCGGGTTAACTGCCGACTGTACCAGCCTCGAAATTGGTAACCACGAAGATAAAAAGGCCGGCAAAACATACGAAAACCTGCTTTACCAAATCCGTCCTGCATTTGGTGGAAACATTATTGCAACCATTATCAACCCCGACTGTCGCCCTCAAATGGCAACCGTGCGCGAAGGTGTAATGAAAAGCGAGATTCGCTCTGAAACCTACAAAGGGAAACTCAAAAAAATTGATGTAGCCAAAATGGTTAGCGATACCGATTTTGTCATCGAAATAATTGAGCGCCACGTTGAAAAACGTAAAGTAAACCTGGGGGCAGCTCCCATTATTGTTTCGGGTGGTTACGGAGTAGGAAGCAAAGATAATTTCAAACTACTATACGAACTGGCCGATGTGCTTGGTGGTGAAGTTGCGGCATCGCGCGCTGCCGTAGATGCAGGTTATGCAGAACACGAACGCCAGGTTGGACAAACCGGGGTAACCGTTCGCCCGAAATTATACATTGCCTGCGGTATTTCAGGACAAATACAACACCGTGCAGGAATGGAAGACTCAGCACAAATCATCGCCATCAATACCGATGAAAATGCTCCCATCAACTCAATTGCCGATTATGTTGTGAACGGCGATGTGATGGATGTAATACCGAAAATGATAAAATATTACAAAGCTAACAGCAAGTAAAAATTGTCATTAGTCATCAGTAAATTAGTCATTAGTAAATCTGCAAAGAGTATGCTTTACGCCAAATGACTATTGACCATTGACCATTGACTCAATTAAAAAACATTATGGCAAATTTTTATACAGATAATAAAGCCCTGAAATTTCACCTGCAGCACCCGCTAATGGAGAAAATTGTGGCACTAAGGGAAGGTAACTATTCTCAAAGCGAAAAATTCGACTACGCACCCTTCGATTTTGAGGATGCAATGGATAGTTACGACAAAGTATTGGAAGTAATTGGCGGGATATGTGCCGACATTATTGCACCCAATGCCGAAAGCATCGATGCCGAAGGCCCCGAAGTAATCGATGGGCATGTGAAATATGCACGGGGAACAGAAGAAAACCTCGATGCACTGATTAAAGCCGGCCTCATGGGCATAACACTTCCCCGTGAGTATGGAGGCCTTAATTTCTCAATTGTACCTTACATTATGGCTGCCGATTTAGTATCGCGTGCCGATGCAGGCTTTGTAAATATTTGGGGATTGCAGGACTGCGCCGAAACCATACATGAATTTGCAAACGAAGAACAAAAAAACAATTACCTTACCCGCGTTTGTAAAGGTGAAACCATGGCAATGGATCTTACCGAACCCGATGCCGGCTCCGACCTTCAGGCAGTAGAACTGAAAGCAACATACAACGAAGAAAAAGGAGTTTGGTTATTAAATGGTGTAAAACGATTCATCACCAATGGCGACGGACACATTTCGCTTGTGTTGGCACGCTCAGAAGAAGGTACGCATGATGGTCGCGGGCTTTCAATGTTTATTTACGATAAGGCACACGGTGGTGTTACCGTAAGGCGTATTGAGCACAAAATGGGAATTATCGGTTCACCTACCTGCGAACTGGTATTCAAAAATGCTCCTGCCGAGCTGGTTGGCGACCGCCGCATGGGGCTTATCAAATACGTAATGGCATTGATGAACGGTGCCCGCCTTGGTATTGCAGCACAAAGTGTAGGTTTATGCGAAGCCGCTTATCAGGAAGCACTGGCCTATGCCAAAGACCGCGAACAATTTGGAAAAGCAATTATTCATTTCCCCGCGGTTTATGAAATGCTTACCGTGATGAAAGCCAAGCTTGACGCTTCGCGCTCACTATTATACGAAACCAGCCGTTTTGTCGATATTTACAAAGCATATTACCACATTTCGAACGAACGCACCCTTGAAAAAGAAGAGCGCAACGAAATGAAGAAATACCAACGCCTGGCCGACATTTTCACGCCGCTGGTCAAAGGCCTTTCATCGGAATATGCCAACCAAAATGCCTACGATGCCGTACAGGTACACGGAGGTTCGGGATTTATGAAGGACTACCCCGTTGAGCGAATTTACCGCGATGCACGTATTACTTCCATTTACGAAGGTACTACGCAATTACAGGTTGTTGCCGCAATAAGGGGTGTTACCACCGGAGCTTACCTTGCTCAAATAAGGGAATACGAAAAAGAACACCTGCAACCCGAACTGGAGCAATACCGTCGTATACTTATCGGGCTAACCGAAGAATATGCCGAGGCAGTTGACAAAGTGGTTGCAGCAAAGGATAACGAGTATATCGACTTCCAAGCACGTCGATTGGTTGAAATGGCAGGACACATTATCATGAGTTACTTGTTGTTGATTGATGCCAACAAAGAACCCGATTTCATGAAATCGGCCAAGGCATTCAATAAAATTACCCGCCAAATAGTACACGGCCACGGTGAATTTATACGCGGCTCATCAATTGCCGATCCCGACTCATACAAGTTTGAACTATAATATAAATAATCCATATCTTAAAAAAGCCTCACTTTTGTGGGGCTTTTTTTTGTTGCCAATATTTATTATTTAAGCAGTTGTTGACATTCTCAACAATTAAAACTAAATTGTAGTATTTTATATATCAACTAATTAAACACCTCAAAGCATGGGACTCCTCAGGAAATACAACCGTCACCTGATTAAACGCGGCTACAACGGGCCAATCAGTTTTCACGCACCTTTCAAACTGGGACAAATAATAACATTTAGTCGCCGCCATGGCTTTACCCCAATTGGCAACATTGGCGATAATTACTTTGGCATAGAAAATTACAAGCCCAAAATCATAAGGGGAAAGTCAGTTGCCGACATCGATTTTGGAACCGAAACCGGTGTTAACATTCAGGCAAAACTTGAAGGAAATGCTGCATTAACAGGAAGCAAGTTAACAAAAGCCGATGCAGGCTTCAGAATAACATTCGAAAACGAAGCATCGTATCTTTTGCTTACGAAAAACACTACAGTTGATATTATTGAGAACACTGCCGAACTCGGCAGCAAAATCACAAACCTTTATAAAGCAGGAAGCTGGAACAGGAACTGGATGGTGATTACGCAAATTGTAAATGCGCAAACCACTACACTGCTTATTGCCCAGAAAAGTGGTGCCTTTTACGAAATAAAGGCCAGTGGAAAAATAAATGGGTTCAAAGATGAATTAGTCAACGGCAACACCAACTTTTCACTTGCGGCCAGCAATGGCATGTACACTAGCATTATTGGACAAAAAGGGCCGTTTTACCCACTTTTCAAATTAAGGGGAATACGAATCAGAAGGCTAAGGCCTGTAGGCACTGAATTCCTGACAATTGACAGCATTGACCCTATGAGCGCATTCACAATCAACAAACTAAAACAAACGAATCCTGAGTTTGATATCGATTTTGAGGAAAGCACATTTAATGATGAAATAGAGATTGATGAAGAGGGTCTGATTTAATGTGCAAGAATTGCATCAAACATTTTGTCTGAAAATCAGTTTAAAGTTCGCGTGATTTGATAATGATTTTTTTTGAATCAGTGATTTCGAAATCAAGCTTCATTGAAGTAGTAATTATATCAA